>CAMPHE010000076.1 GCA_946885815.1 uncultured Arenimonas sp. | reverse complement strand
CTGCACGTCGGCGGCATGGTCGCGCTGCGCAACCTCGCGTACTGGTACGGCGGCAGCGACTACGACTTCGGCGACTGGGGCCGGCAGTTCTTCTACGAATACGTCAAGGACGTCCGCACGTTCGCCGGCGTCGTCGTGACGCTCGAGATCTACCGGTTCCTGATGCGCCGGCTGCAGGGCGAAGCCAGTCTGCTCGACGCGCCCGACGACGATGCGCCGCCGGTGGAACCGATCGAGCGTCCCGAGCGTTTCCTGGTGCGCAAGCTCGGCCGCGAATTCCTGGTGCCGGCCGCCGACATCGAATCGCTGCAGGCGGCCGGCAACTACGTGAACCTGCGTGTCCGCGGCCGCGAGTACCCGCTGCGCAGCACCATCGCGGCGATCGAGGCGCGCCTCGATCCGCAGCGGTTCCGCCGGGTGCACCGCAGCCACATCGTCAACCTCGACCACGTCGCCTCGATCGAGCCGCTCGACACCGGCGACGCGCGGGTGCATCTGCGGGACGGGCTCGTGGTGCCGGTGAGCCGGCGCCATCTGGGAGCGCTTCGGGAGAGCGTGGGATAGGCGGGGACGTGCGCAAGATCGTCCACATCGACATGGACGCGTTCTACGCGTCGGTGGAACAGCGCGACGACCCGGGGCTGCGCGGGCGGCCCGTCGTCGTCGCGTGGCGCGGCGCAAGGTCGGTGGTGTGCGCCGCGAGCTACGAGGCGCGGCGGTACGGCGTGCGCTCGGCCATGCCGGCGATGCGCGCGGAGAAACTGTGCCCCGACGCCGTGTTCGTGCCGCCGGATTTCGTGCGCTACAAGGCCGTGTCGCGGCAGGTGCGCGAGATCTTCCTGCGGCATACGCCGCTGGTGGAGCCGCTGTCGCTCGACGAGGCGTACCTCGACGTCACCTGCAACCTGCAGTCGCTGCCCAGCGCGACCGCCGTCGCGCAGGCGATCCGCGCCGAGATCCGCGAGACGACCGCGCTGACCGCCTCGGCCGGCATCGCCGCGAACAAGTTCCTCGCGAAGATCGCCAGCGACTGGCGCAAACCCGACGGGTTGTTCGTGATCCGTCCGGCGATGGCGCTCGACTTCCTCGCGCCGCTGCCGGTGGGCCGGCTGCCGGGCGTGGGACGCGTGACGGAAGCCCGACTCGCCGATCTCGGGCTCACGACCGTCGCGCAGGTGCGCGCGCTGGGCGCGGCGACGCTGGAACAGCGGTTCGGCCGCTGGGGGCGGCGGCTGCACGAGTTGTCGCTGGGCATCGACGAGCATCCGGTGGAGCCGGAGCGACCGACACTGCAGGTTTCGGCCGAGGACACGTTCGAGCACGACGTTCCGCTCGACGCGACCGGCGAGGCGATCGCCCGGCTCGCGGCGAAGGCGTGGCGGTCGGCGGCCCGCGAGGCCGGGCGGCGCGGGCGCACCGTCGTGCTGAAACTCAAGACGGCCGACTTCCGCGTGCTGACGCGCAGCGTGACGCCGGCGACACCGCCGCTGTCGGAACAGGACGTCGTCGCGATCGCGCTGGAGCTGCGTGGCCGCGTCGACCTGCCGCCGCGAACGCGCTACCGCCTCGTCGGCGTCGGCCTCGCGAACTTCGTGAGCGACGACGCGCTGCCGCTGCAGCCGCCGCTGTTCGCCGCGGCCGATGGCTGAAAAAAGAGGGGCGGACGCCCGAAGGTCGCCCGCCCCGTCCCGCCATGACTCTGGCTGATCACTCTTCCGCTTCTTCCTCTTCCGGCGCCGACTGGTAGGCGTCGAACTCGGCCTGGCTCAGCCGATCGTCCTGGTCCGTGTCTGCGACCGCGAACTGCAGCGAAAGTTCAAGCTCGGCCGGGATGTCGGTCTGCGCGACGAAGCCGTCGGCGTCGGTGTCGAGGTCGGCGAACGCCGGCTCGATCCGCGGCGCGGTGGTCGGCAGCGACGTCGCGCTGGCGGTGGTCGGCTCGTTCGGGATCGGGTCGCCGGTCTCGGCTGGATCCGGATCCACCGGCTGTGGCGTCGGCTCGATGACCGGCTCTTCGGCGAAGGCGGCGGGGGCGGCCAGCGCGGAGAGCGCCAGGGCGAGTGCGGCGGCGAGGGCCGCGGTGCTCGTCTTGTTCATGGGTGGCTCCTGATCGGATGGGGGAAGAAGCACGTCGGCTTCGACGCCAAGATGCCAAACCAGACGAAACGCCCGCTGAGCGGAAAATTAGCGCCGCGTGCACGGCGCGTCGAAACCCGCCGCGCCTGCGCTAACGGCCTTAACAAGCCCGCGTGAATCACTGGCGATGCGCGCCGATTCGTTAATCCGTCCGTGCCGCATTCAGCGTGGTGAAGCGTCCTGGTTCCCCATGCGAAAAAAAAGGGGGCCGGAATTTCCGGCCCCCTCGAACTCCCACCCTGAACTCAGAAGAACAGTCCGAACAGCACATCCCGGATCAGACCGCTGGCCAGTTCCACCAGCACCACGTCGCGATCGACGCGGATCCACTGGTAGCCGTAAGGCGGCGGCGGCAGGCGGTACGCGCGATAGTCGATCCAGTAGCCGCGCGGGCTGTAGTACTGGTACGGCATCCGGTAGCCGACGCTCCAGCGGTACGGGCGGTAGTTGGTCGGATACACGTAGCGCACCGGCGCCCGGTAACGGTACTGCGACGACCACTGGAAGCCGCTCCAGCGCGAATCGCGATACCGCGTGTAGTAGCGGCCGTCGCGACGCTGGTCGTTGCGCCAGTCGTGGCGGTCGTTGCGCCACTCGTTGCGCCAGTCGCGATCGCCGTTCCGGGACGAGTAGCGGTCGTCGCGGCGGTCGTCGCGGCGATAGTCGCGATCGCGGTCGCGGTTACCGTCACGGTCGCGGTCACGCATCTGCGCCTGCCATGCGTCGCGCGCCTGGCTCTGCGGATAGCGCGTGGCCGCACGCGGCGCCTCGGCCACCGGGGCACGCACCACGGCGCGGGGGGCTTGGCGGACCGGTTCGCGGTTTTCCGGCAGGCGGTCGCGGACGCGCTGACGGTTGTCGGCCCGCGCGCCGCGGTCTTCGCCGCGGTTTCCTCGATCGGCCTGGGGCGCCTCGCGATGCGGACCCTTGTTGTCCGCCGCCTGCTCGGAGCGCTCGCCGCGGGCGCGGCGGTCGTTGTCGTCCGCGAACGCCGGCATCGTCATGGCGCCGGCCAGGATCGCGGTCAGTGAAGCCAGCATCACCTTGTTCATAGTTTTTCCTCGGTCGTGTCGCGGACGTCTTCGTCCACGAGGGCCATTACGGGCTCTTGACGCTGAATTCGCATTGAATTCACGCGCTGGCAGTCGGCCCTGTTGTCTGCCAGTCAGACAACCGGGCGAAAACGCCTAGAATCCGCTTCTCCCAACCTGAATCGCACGCCATGCCCTCCTTCGATGTCGTTTCGGAAGTCGACAAGCACGAACTCACCAACGCGATCGACACCGCGAACCGCGAACTCGACAACCGGTTCGACTTCAAGGGCCAGGACGCGAAGTTCGAGCTCGACGGCTTCATCGTCACGCAACGCGCGCCGAGCGATTTCCAGCTGCGCCAGATGCTCGACATCCTGCGCGCGCGACTGATCGCACGCGGCATCGACATCCGCTGCCTCGACGCCGCCGAGCCCGAAGTGAATCTCGGCGGCGCGCGCCAGAAGGTGACCGTGAAGCAGGGCATCGAGCAGAAGCTCGCGAAGAAGATCGTCGCGGCGTTGAAGGAAGCGAAGCTGAAGGTCGAGGCGCAGATCAACGGCGACAAGCTGCGCGTGAGCGGCAAGAAGCGCGACGACCTGCAGGAGGCGATGGCGCTGCTGCGCAAGGGCGACTTCGAGATCCCGCTGCAGTTCGACAATTTCCGCGACTGAACTGTTCGCGGTCGACGGGATCGCGGTCGAGCGCGGTCGCGGCCGAAGCCGCTCCTACCGGGGTGGGGCGAACAGGGCCTCGCGATCGGCGTCGCCCAGCGGGCGCCAGTGGCCGGGGGCGAGATCGCCGAGCGTCAGGCCGCCGACGCGTTCGCGATGCAGCGCGACCACGTGGTTGCCCACCGCGGCGAACATCCGCCGTACCTGGTGGTAGCGGCCTTCGTGGAGCACCAGCCGCGCGGTGCGCGGACCCAGCGACTGCAGGTCGGCCGGCAGCAGCGGCGTCTTCTCCGATTCGAGCAGCAGCGTGCCGCTCGCGAACGTCGCGGCTTCGTCACCGCGCAGGTCCTCGGCGAGCGTGGCCACGTACGCCTTGTCGAGCCCGGATTTCGGCGACGTGATCCGGTGCAGCAGCTGGCCGTCGTCGGTCATCAGCAGCAGGCCGGAGGTCTCGCGGTCGAGCCGCCCCACCGGCGACAGCTGCGGATCGCGCGCCCGGAAACGCGGCGGCAGCAGGTCGTACACGACGCGGCCACGATCCTTCGTCGAACACGTGATGCCGACGGGCTTGTGCAGCATCAGCAGCAGCCCGTGCGGCGGGTCGAGCGGCTCGCCGTCGACGCGCACGTCGGCGTGGCCCGCCACGTCGTCGGCGTAGAGCACGTCGCCCGCCGGATCGGTGATGCGCCCTTCGCGGAACATCCGCTGCACGTCCTTGCGGCTGCCGTAACCGAGGTTCGCGATCGTCTTGACCAGTTTCATCCGCGCACCGCCTCGATCACCTTGTAGCCGCCCTCGTCGCACAGCACGCGGCGCGACGCGAACGCGCCCGCGAGCGCCTGTTCGTACGGCAGGTGCCGGTTCGCGACCAGCACCAGCCGGCCGCCCGGCCGCAGCGCCGCCGCGGCGGCATCGATGAACGCGCGTCCCAGTTCCGGCTCGTCGGCACGGCGCTGGTGGAACGGGGGATTGCTGACGACGAAGTCGAAGCGCCCCGGCACGCCGGCCGCGACGTCGTGCCAGTGACAGGCGACCGGCACGCGCGCGTCGGCGAGATTGCTTCGCGCCACTTCCAGCGCGCGCATCTCGGCTTCGAACAAGGCCAGACCGGTGACGCCGGCGCACCGTTCCAGCACGGCCAGCGCCAGCACGCCGATGCCGGCGCCGAAATCCGCGCCCTCGCCCGCCAGGTCCGCAGGAAGGTTCGCGGCCAGCAGCGCGGTGCCGGCATCGATGCGATCCCACGCGAACACGCCCGGCCGCGACAGGAACCGACCGTCGGCGACAGGCCGCGGCGCGTCGAGCGCGCGCCACTGCGCGAGCAACGCCCCGTCCACCGTCGCATCGGCGGGCGACGCCCAGACCACGCGGCAGTGCCGCCGCGCGTCGACCCGCACCGGACCGACCAGCGCCGCGAGATCCTTCTGCAGCGAGCGCGCGCCGTCGTCGTTGTGCGCGCAGGCCGCCAGCGCGCCGCCGCCCGCGAGCGCGTCGACCGCCCGCGCCAGCAGCGCCCGCGATTCGTCGCGCTGCCGCGTCGGCAACACCAGCACCAGCGGGAATCGCCCGTCGACACGCGGCGCGACATCGAGCCCGTCGCGCGCCAGCGCGTCGGCCCACGGCCGGAACGTCTGTTCGCAGCGCGGCGCGTGCACCGCGGCGGCGATCATCGCCGGACCCGGCCGCGCGCGCAGCACCAGCGTGCCACCGGGCGCCGGCCAGCGCAGCGCGCCGTCGTGCAGCGGCTGGAACAGCACGTCGAGGGCCGGATCATCGGCGGCGGGCATCGCGGGCTCCACGCAATCGGAGCGCGATTCTAGCCGGCGGGGCAGTATTTCCCGGCGTCGGGGCCGCGCAGCACCTGCGACAGGTAGTAATCGAGCAGCCCGCGCGCCTGCGTGCGGGACGCGTCGTCCGGCAGCAGCGTCGCCGCGTCGCGCAGCCAGCCGTCGGTGCAGGTCGCGGCCGGCGCGTCGCCGGCGGCACAGGCGAGCAGACCGTCGAAGGCATGGCGGTACGTCGCGAGCCCGTCGCGATCCATCACCGCGCCGTGCCCGGGGACCAGCCGCCGGAACGGCTGTCCGGCGAGCCGCGCCAGTGCCGCCTGCCAGCGCGCCGGACACGCCGTATCGAGGAACGGCGCCGGCAGCGTGACCAGATCGCCGGCAGCCAGCACGCCGTGCTCGCGCTCGAGTAGCCAGAGGTCGCCGCCGGTGACCGCGTCGGCCTCGAAACCGAGTTCGAAATCGCGGCCGGCGAACGACACCGGACCGCCTTCGGTGACGGCGCGGTCCGGTCGCAGCGCCACGCCGTGCTCGATCCGTGCCAGCTCCGCGCGCCATGCGGCGGCCTGCGCCGGTGCCGGCGCCTCCGCCAGCAGCGCGCGCAGCTGGCCCGCGTAGGCGGCGAGGAAGCCGGCCAGCGCGTCGTCGATCGCCGGCGACGCGATCACCCGCAGCGCGGGATGCGCCGCGCGCAGCGCCGGGTTGCCGGCGACGTGGTCGAGATGCCAATGCGTGTTCACGACCGTATGCACGGGCGCGCCGGCGGCGGCGGCGAGCACCGCCGCGGCATGCGCGGGGTGCCGGCCGCTGTCGACGACGACCCAGCCATCCGGCGCGGTGAACAGCACCGTGTTGCCGTCCGGTTGCCGTGGCGGCGCGTACGTACCGGGCACCACGCGGATGCCTTCGGCGACTTCGATGGCGGCGGGCGGCGGCGCGTCCGCGGCCTTCGCGCTCGCGGCCACGATCGCGATCGCGAGCGACAGCACGATGGCCACCACGGCCCGGGTACGGATCTCGTTCGCCATGGCGCGCGCTCCCGACGGTTCGCGTCGACGGTGCGCCGCCACGGCCCGGCGCGGCAATAGGCCGGACGTCAGCGGCCGGCGGCGTTCGCGTCCGCGGCGGCCTGCACGGCCTCGGCGGGCGTGGGTACGCGCCATTCCATCTCGCGGAAATCGAAGCCGCGGTCGATCCGCGGCTTCACGACCGCGAAGAACGGCGACACGTCGAAATCGCGCGGCGCGTACAGGCTGTGGTGGCGGATGTGCAGGATCTCGCGGCGCGCATGCCGCGCGCCCGCGCTGCCGTCCACCAGTTCCACTTCCGGCAGGATCGGGTAGCGGATCGATTCGAACGCCTGCGCCAGCAGCGTCGAGCAGATCGCCTTGGTCGGCTCGCCGCTGCCGAGCGACAGCGCGCGGCGCCGCATCGACCCGGGCAACGGCGGCGTACGGATGAAATAGCGCGCGAGGTCGAAGATGTTCTTCAGGTCGTAGGTGATTCCGCGCCGCTGCAGCATGAAGCCGATCAGCGCGTCCACCTCCGCTTCCGAGAGCCCCACGGGTCGACAGATGCGGGTGTGCAGGCCGGCGAACGCGCTCAGCGGGATCGTGCGCACGCCGTCGACGACATCGACGTCCACCAGCTCGGGCGGCTCGCCGCCGTCCAGCGCCGGGCCCAGCGTGTCGCCGATGTAGAGCGCGGCGTGCGACCACGTCGACTGCGTGAGGTATTTGATCGCGCTCGCGAAGCGGCTGCTGCCCTCGACCAGCACGACGTCGCCCTTGCGCAGCGTCGCGGCCAGCAAGCCCCACGGGCTGGTCGGGATATGGCTGTTGCGCTCGCGCGGCTTCGCCAGGAAGCGCGCCAACCGGCGACCGAGAAACTGCAGCGGCGACATGGCGGCAGCGTACCGCAGGGGTCGGGTTCGTTCACCCGCCCCCGACTCGAGGCCGCTGGCCGGCGAGGATCGCGCGCAGCTCGCGCAGTCGCGCCTTCACCCGCGCGGCG
>CAMPHE010000075.1 GCA_946885815.1 uncultured Arenimonas sp. | reverse complement strand
GTTCTGGGCCACGCGCTTCGGCATGGGCACCGACCGTTTCGGCACGCCGTGGATGGTGAACTGCAGCCGGGACGCGCACGCGTGATCGGGCAGCCGATCCCGCCGTCGGTGATCGCCGACCCGCGCGAACTGCGCTACGTGCGCGAAGTGGCCGCGGCGCCGGCGAAGGTGTTCGCCGCGTTCACCGACCCGGCCGCGCTGGCGACGTGGTGGGGCCCGAACGGATTCCGCACGCAGACACACGCGATGGAAGTGCGCGCCGGCGGCCACTGGCGCTTCACGATGCACGGCCCCGACGGCGTGCCGTGGCCCAATTTCATCGACTACGACGTCGTCGAACCGCCGTCGCGACTGCACTGGCGCCACCGTGGCGCCGAAGACGCGCCTCCGGATTTCGAGGTCGAGCTGAAGCTGCTGCCGACGCCGTCCGGCGGCACGCGCATCGAGTTCACGATGATCCTTCCCGACCAGGCCGCGCGCGACGCCAAGGCGTCCTGGGGCGCTGCCGAGGGCGCGCAGCAGACGCTCGATCGCCTCGAAAGCCTGCTGTCCGGCGAGCTGCGGATCAGCCGCCGCTTCGCCGCGACGCGCGAGCGCGTCTGGCACGCGTGGTCGGACGCGTCCGCACTGGGCGGCTGGTGGGGCCCGCCGGACCGTACGCTCACCGTCCTCGCGCTCGATTTCCGCGTCGGCGGGCAGTTCCATTTCCGGATGGGCGACGGTGTCGACGCCTGGCATGCACGCCTCGAGTACCGTGAAATCGATCCGCCGCGACGCCTCGTCTACGACGCCGCGTTCTGCGACGACGCGATGGCGCCGCGCGCGCCGCCGTTCGACGCCGACTGGCCGGTGCACATCCGCTATGTGGTGACGTTCGACGAGGCCGACGGCATCACGACCCTGACGCTGCGAGGAACACCCCACGACGCCACCGCGGCGCAGTCGGCGGTGTTCCTCGCCAACCTCGAATCGATGCGCGCCGGCTTCGGCGCGGCGTTCGACGCACTGCAGAAGCGGCTGGCGGATGACTGACGCGTCGGGCGACGCCACCGGGCCGAAGGCGACGCGCCGCGAATGGATCGGGCTGGGCGTGCTCGCCCTGCCCTGCGTCATCTATTCGATGGACCTCAACGTGCTGTTCCTGGCCCTGCCGCAGATCCAGCAGGAACTGCGGCCGACGGCCGGACAGATGCTGTGGATCGTCGACATCTACGGCTTCCTGCTCGCGGGACTGCTCGTCACGATGGGGACGCTGGGCGACCGCATCGGTCGCCGCCGGCTGCTGCTGTGGGGCGCGGCGGCGTTCGGCGCGGCCTCGGTGCTGGCGGCCTTCTCCACGAGCGCGGAAATGCTGATCGCCAGCCGCGCGCTGCTCGGCGTCACCGCGGCGACGCTGTCGCCATCGACGCTGTCGCTGATCCGCAACATGTTCCTCGACGAACGCGAGCGGGCGACCGCGATCGGCATCTGGGTCGCGGCGTTCTCCGCCGGTGGCATGCTCGGGCCGGTGATCGGCGGGCTGATGCTGCAGTGGTTCTGGTGGGGCTCGGTGTTCCTGCTGGCCGTGCCGGTGATGGCGCTGCTGCTGATCGCCGGGCCGCGGCTGCTGCCTGAATTCCGCGACGCCGATGCGGGGCGCCAGGACTGGCCGAGCGCGCTGCTGGCGATCGCCAGCGTGCTGGCGGTGATCTACGGCATGAAGCGCATCGCCGAACACGGCGTCGGCGTGCTGCCGCTGGTGTTCCTGCTGGCCGGGATCGTGCTGGGATGGGCGTTCGCACGGCGGCAGTCGCGCATCGCCGAGCCGATGCTCGACCTGTCGCTGTTCCGCGTGCCGGCGTTCAGCGCCGCGCTGGCGGTCAACGTGCTGTCGATCTTCATCGCGTTCGGCTACTTCCTGTTCATCGCGCAGTACTTCCAGCTCGTGCTCGGCATGACGCCGCTGCAGGCGGGGCTGTGGACCGCGCCGACCGGGCTGGTGTTCGTCGCCGGCGCGATGCTCGCGCCGAAGCTGGCCCGCCGCTGGTCGCTGCCGGCCGTGCTCGCCGGCGGGCTGGCGTTGTCCGCCGTCGGCTTCCTCGTGCTGGGGCGCATCGGCGACCTGTCGTTCGCCGGCCTGATGGCGGGCTACCTGCTGTTCTGCGCCGGGCTCGGCCCGCTCGGCGCGCTGACCACCGACCTGGTGATGAGCGCCGCGCCACCCGAGCGCGCCGGGGCCGCCTCCGGCATCAGCGAAACCAGTTTCGAGTTCGGTGGCGCGCTCGGGATCGCGGTGCTCGGCAGTCTCGTGATGGCGCTCTACCGTCACTCCTTCGCGGCGGCGGCGCCCGACGGGCTGCCGGCGGACGCGATCGCCGCCGCGAGCGCGACGCTCGGCGCCGCGGTCGACGTGGCCGCCGGGCTCGGCGCGGCCGGCGACGCGCTGCGGCACGCGGCACGCGGCGCGTATGTCGAAACGATGGCGACGGCGGCGTGGCTGTGCGCGGCGCTGAGCTTCGCCGCGTCCGCCGCGATCATCCTGTCGCGGCGCTGGTTCGCGGTCAGGCGTCCAGGTTGATCCAGGTCGCCTTCATCTCGGTGTACTTCTCGAACGCGTGCAGCGACTTGTCGCGCCCGTTGCCGCTCTGCTTGTAACCGCCGAACGGCGCGGTCATGTCGCCACCGTCCCAGTAGTTCACCCAGACGCTGCCGGCGCGCAGCCTGCGCGCGACCCGGTGCGCCCGCGAGATGTCGCGGGTGAACACGCCGGCGGCGAGGCCGTAATCGCTGTCGTTGGCGATGCGCAGCGCCTCGGCCTCGTCGTCGAAAGCGATGACGCCGAGCACCGGTCCGAAGATCTCCTCGCGCGCGATCACGTGCGTCGGCTCGACACCATCGAAGATCGTCGGTGCGATGTAGCAGCCGCCGGCGACCGGCTCGACGCGCTCGCCGCCGATGACCACGCGCGCGCCCTCGTCGCGGCCCTTCGCGATGTAGTCGAGCACGCGCTTCGTCTGTCCCTCGTCGACCATCGCGCCCATCGCCGCGCCGGGCTCGAAGGGATGCTGCGGCTGCATCCGCGCCCCGATCTCGGCGACCCGCCTGACGAAATCGTCCTTGATGGAACGCTCGACCAGCAGCCGGGACGCCGCGGTGCACACCTCGCCCTGGTTGTAGAAGATGCCGCCCGCCGCCGCCTGCGCCGCCTTTTCCAGATCGGGCGCGTCGGCGAACACCAGGTTCGGCGACTTGCCGCCGCATTCCATGTACGCGCGTTTCATGTTCGAACGCCCGGCGCAGACCAGCAGATGCTTGCCGACCGCGGTGGAACCCGTGAACACGAGGCCGTCGACGTCCATGTGCAGCGCGAGCGCCTCGCCGGCTTCGGTGCCGAAGCCCGGCAGTACGTTGAAGACGCCATCGGGAATGCCGGCTTCGCTCGCGAGCTCGGCGAGCCGCAGCACGCTCAGGGGCGATTTCTCCGACGGCTTGAGCACGACGCTGCAGCCGCTCGCCAGCGCCGGCGCGAGTTTCCAGCACGCCATCAGCAGCGGGAAATTCCACGGCACGATCGCCGCGACCACGCCGAGCGGCTCGCGCGTGACCAGGCCGAGTTCGCCGGGACCGGTCGGCGCGACCTCTCCGTAGACCTTGTCGACCGCTTCGGCGGTCCAGCGCAGGCATCGCACGGAGGCGGCGACGTCGACCGCCAGCGCGTCGCCGACCGGCTTTCCCATGTCGAGGCTGTCGAGCAGCGCCAGCTCGTTCGCATGCGCCTCCATCCGGTCGGCGAGCCGCAGCAGCACCTTCTTGCGGTGCTTCGGCGGCGCGTCGGCCCAGCCGCCGGCGACGAAGGCGCGGCGGCCCGCGGCGACCGCGCGATCGGCATCGACGCCGTCGCATCGCGCCACCTGCGCGAGCTCGCGTCCGTCGATCGGGCTCGTCGCCGCGAAAGTGCGGCCGGACGCGGCGTCGACGAAGCGGCCGTCGACGAACGCCTGATGGCGCAGCGGGAGCCCGGAGGCGAGCGTTTCCCAGTCCTGTCGTGTCTTCGGTACGTTCATCGCGCCGTATTCCTGTAGGAGCGCCTTCAGGCGCGATAGCTCTTTTCTGTGGTTTTCCGTGGCCCGGTCGCGGCTGCAGCCGCGCCTGCCCGCCCCCGCGTGCGTCAGAAGGTCGGGGGCGTGTTCGCGCTCACCAGCACGGCCTCCTCGCTGCCGACGTTGCGGAACCGGTGCGGCACGCGGCTTTCGAAGTAGTACGCCTCGCCGGGACCCAGCACGCGCACGTGGTCGCCGACGGTCACTTCGACCCGCCCCTGCACCACTACCCCGCCCTCTTCGCCGTCATGGCTGAGCATCGTCACCCCGGTGTCGCTGCCCGGCGGCATCACCTCGCGCAGCACGCACATCTGTCGGGTCGCACGGTGCTGCCCGACGAGGAAGTAGTGGATGCGGCCGTCGCCGAGGTCGGGCTGGTCGTCGACCGGATAGAACGGCCCGTCGTCGAGTGGCGCGAGATCCATGGTGAAGAAGTCGGCGAGCGAAATCGGAATGCCGTCGAGCACCTTCTTCAGCGAACTGATCGACGGGCTCACCTTGTTCTGCTCGATCAGCGAGATCGTCGAGTTCGTGACGCCGACGCGCTTCGCGAGTTCGCGCTGGCTCAGTCCCTTGCCTTTGCGGACCGCCTGCAGGCGGATGCCGATATCCATCGCGTCGCTGCCTGGTGGCCGGCGTGTTGACCGTGTGCGGAATTATTGACACCCGCGCCGGGGATGGTCAACGAAACCGGGGGTTTTGGCGGGTTTGTAAAAGATTTTGAACGCTGATAGCGTTTTGCGAACGACGTGGCGGGGTCTGCGATGGGCGGGAACAAGGCGGTCGGGGCTGAAGCCCCTCCTACCGGGGTGGACCCGGCGCTGGCGGTGCCCGAAAGGACCGACGCGTTCTGGATGCCGTTCACCGCGAACCGGCAGTACAAGGCGGGGCCACGGCTGCTGGCGAGCGCCGAGGGCATGTACTACCGGACGCCGGAGGGCCGCGAGATTCTCGACGGTACCGCCGGCCTGTGGTGCTGCAATGCCGGCCACGCGCGGCCGCGGATCGTCGAGGCGATCGCCCGCCAGGCGGCCACGCTCGACTTCGCGCCGACGTTCCAGATGGGCCACCCGCTCGCGTTCGTGCTCGCGGAGCGGCTGGCGGAGATCGCACCCGCGCCGCTGAGGCATGTGTTCTTCACCAATTCCGGGTCGGAATCGGTCGACACCGCGCTGAAGATCGCCCTGGCCTACCACCGCGTGCGCGGCGAAGGCCAGCGCACGCGCCTGATCGGCCGCGAGAAGGCCTACCACGGGGTCGGCTTCGGCGGCATCTCCGTCGGCGGCATGGTCAACAACCGCAAGTTCTTCGGCCCCGGCCTGCCCGGTGTCGACCATCTGCGCCACACGCTGGATCTCGAACGCAACGCCTTCAGCCGCGGCCTGCCGGCGCACGGCGTCGAACTGGCGGAGGACCTCGAACGGCTCGTGCAGCTGCACGACGCGAGCACGATCGCGGCGGTGATCGTCGAGCCGATCTCCGGCAGCGCCGGCGTGGTGCTGCCGCCCGAGGGTTATCTGCGGCGGCTGCGCGAGATCTGCGACCGGCACGGCATCCTGCTGATCTTCGACGAGGTCATCACCGGCTTCGGCCGCGTGGGCGACGCGTTCGCCGCCCAGCGTTTCGGTGTCGTGCCCGACCTGATCACCACCGCCAAAGGCCTCAGCAACGGTGCGGTGCCGATGGGCGCGGTGCTGGCGTCCTCGCAGGTGCACGACGCGTTCATGCAGGGCCCGCCCGGCGCGATCGAGTTCTTCCACGGCTATACCTATTCCGGCCATCCCCTCGCCTGCGCCGCGGCGCTGGCCACGCTCGACACCTATCGCGACGAAGGCCTGTTCGATGTCGCGATCGAACTCGGCGGCGACTGGGAGGACGCGATCCACGCCCTGCGCGGCCTGCCGAACGTGATCGACATCCGCAACTACGGGCTGGTCGGCGCGGTGGAACTGGCGCCCCGCGAGGGCGCGCCGGGTGCGCGCGGCTACGAGGTGTTCGAGCGCGCGTTTCTGGAGCACGACCTGCTGGTGCGCTGCACCGGCGACGTGCTGGCGCTGTCACCGCCGCTGATCCTGAACAGGGGACACGTCGACCGGATTTTCGAGCGGCTCGCGGCTACCATACGCGCCACCGCCTGAGCCGGCGGATCACGGAAAATCCCTGTTTCGCCCCGGGAGGGCAGTTCGATGCTTATCGGCGTTCCGAAGGAAATCAAGAATCACGAATACCGGATCGGCCTGACGCCGGCCGGCGCGCGCGAGCTGGTCGGCCACGGCCACCAGGTGATCGTGCAGCGCGGCGGCGGCACGCAGATCGGCCTGACGGACGAGATGTACGAGAAGGCCGGCGCGCGGATCGTCGACACCGCCGAAGAGATCTTCGGGCGCGCCGACATGATCATCAAGGTCAAGGAGCCGCAGCCGGGCGAATGCGCGATGCTGCGCGAAGGCCAGATCCTGTACACCTACCTGCACCTCGCGCCGGATCCGCAGCAGACCGCGGCGCTGGTGAAATCCGGCAGCACCGCGATCGCGTACGAAACCGTCACGGACAAGCGCGGCGGCCTGCCGCTGCTGGCGCCGATGAGCGAAGTGGCCGGGCGCATGTCGATCCAGGCCGGCGCGCACGCGCTGGAGAAGGCGCAGGGCGGCTCTGGCGTGCTGCTCGGCGGCGTGCCCGGCGTGAAGCCGGCCGAGGTGCTCGTGATCGGCGGCGGCGTCGTCGGCATCAACGCGGCGCGGATGGCGATGGGCCTGAACGCGCACGTGACGATCCTGGACCGTTCGCTGGAGCGCCTGAAGTACCTCGACGAGGTCTACGGCGACCGGCTGACGACGATCTACTCGACGCGCGACGCGATCGAGGAGCGCCTGCCGTACACCGATCTCGTGATCGGCGCGGTGCTGATCCCGGGCGCCGCGGCGCCGAAACTGGTGTCGCGCGAGCAGCTGGGCCTGATGCGCCCGGGCTCGGTGCTCGTCGACGTCGCGATCGACCAGGGCGGCTGCTTCGAGACCTCGAAGGCCACGACGCACCAGAACCCGACGTACGAGGTCGACGGCATCATCCACTACTGCGTCGCGAACATGCCGGGCGGCGTCGCCCGCACGTCGACGTTCGCGCTCACCAACGCGACGCTGCCGTTCGCGGTGCAGCTGGCGAACAAGGGTCTGCAGGCGATGCTCGACGACGAGCACCTGCTCAACGGCCTGAACGTGCACCGCGGCAAGGTGACGTACGACGCGGTCGCGCGCGACCTGGGCTACGAGTTCGTGCCGGCACGCGACGCCCTGCGCGCCTGATCGATCAGGCGCCGGATTTCGTCCGGCGCCGTCCGCTCAACCGAGCACACGCCCCAGTCAGGCGGGGCGGTGTGGTCGGGGCGTCGTCCATGCAGTCCGTCCGCGGAAGTCGCCGACGACGATAACGCGCCGCCGGCGGGGGCGCGACGGCGCGGTTCGGACTTGGCGGACCGGATCAGCCGTTCTTGCCCGGCCCTTTCTCCGCCTGCCGTGCGGCCTGTACCGCCGGCCGGTGCGCGACGCGTGCATGGTGCGCGGCGAGCTTCGGCCAGCGGCCGATATCGATGCCGAAATGCGCGAGCCACGCGGTGACGACATACAGGTAGGCATCGGCGACGGTGAAGTGCTCGCCGACCAGCCACGCGCCGTCGCGCAGCGTGCCTTCGAGCTGGCCGAGGCGCAGGTCGATCCTCTCGCGGGCCGCGGCCTTCCCGGC
>CAMPHE010000074.1 GCA_946885815.1 uncultured Arenimonas sp. | reverse complement strand
CAGACGAAATTCCGCGACGAGATCCGCCCGCGCTTCGGCGTGATGCGCGCGCGCGAATTCCTGATGAAGGACGCGTACTCGTTCCACCTTTCGCCCGAGAGCCTCGGCGAGACGTATCGCGCGATGTACGCCGCCTACGGGCGCATCTTCAGCCGGCTCGGGCTGCAGTTCCGCGCCGTCGCGGCCGATACCGGCGCGATCGGCGGCAGCGCGTCGCACGAATTCCACGTGCTCGCCGATTCGGGCGAGGACGCGATCGCGTTCAGCACCGAGGGCGACTACGCCGCCAACGTCGAACTCGCCGAAGCCGTCGCGCCCGGCGCGCGGCCGGCGCCGGCCGAGGCGCTGCGCGAGGTCGAGACCCCGTGGCAGCGCAGCTGCGAGCAGGTCGCGACCCTGATGGGCATCGGGCTGGAGCGCACGGTGAAGTCGGTCGCGGTGATGGGCGATCACGGTCTGGTACTCGCGCTCGTGCGCGGCGACCACGCGGTCAACGCGCTGAAGCTGGCGAAACTCGACGGGCTCGCCGAGCACCGGATGGCGACCGAGGAGGAGATCCTCGAAGTCCTCGGCACCGAGCCCGGCTTCATCGGTCCGGTGAAGCCGCCGACCGACATCCGCATCGTCGCCGACCGCAGCGTCGCGGCGATGGCCGATTTCGTGGTCGGCGCCAACCGCAAGGGGTTCCACCTCGCCGGCGTGAACTGGGGCCGCGACCTGCCGGAGCCCGGCCTCGTGGCCGACATCCGCGACGCGGTGGAGGGCGATGCCTCGCCCGACGGCCGCGGCACGCTGCGCATCGCGCGCGGCATCGAGGTGGGCCACGTGTTCCAGCTCGGGCAGAAGTATGCCGAAGCGCTCGGCGCCACCGTGCTCGACGCCGAGGGCGCGCGCCAGGTGATGTACATGGGGTGCTACGGCATCGGGGTGTCGCGCATCGTCGCGGCCGCGATCGAGCAGAACCACGACGCCGCCGGCATCGCGTGGCCCGGGCCGATGGCGCCGTGGCAGGTGGCCGTCTGCGTGATCAACCCGAAGAACGACGCGGCCGTGGACGCCGCCGCCGAGGCGCTGTACGCCGACCTCGTGGCCGCCGGCATCGATGCGGTGCTCGACGACCGTGGCCTGCGCGCGGGCCAGATGTTCGCCGACATCGAACTGATCGGCATCCCGCATCGCGTGGTGGTGTCGGGGCGCGGCCTCGAGGCCGGCACGTTCGAATACCGCGCCCGTCGCGCCGACGCGTCGGAAAACCTCGACCGTGCCGCGCTCGATGCCCGGCTCGGCGTGGGCTGAGCTAACATCCGCAGCGAACCGGCGTCCCGCCGCGAATCACGAGGAACCCCGATGGCGATCGATCTCACCGGCCTGTCGGCCAGGGAACTGCAGGCGCTGATCGCGAAGGCGAACCAGCGGAAGAAGACGCTCGCGAAGCGCAAGCCGATCGCGGCCGTGCGCAGCCGGCTGGTCTCCCTCGCGAAAGCCGAGGGCTACACCGTCGACGAGCTGTTCGGCACCGCGCGGATGGTCGGCGAACGCGCCGGCGTGTCCGCGAAGAAGGCCGGCTCGGCGAAATCGCCGGCGAAGGGCTCGTCGCAGAAGGGATCGACGGTGAAGCCGAAATATCGCCATCCGGACACCGGCGCGACCTGGGCCGGCCGCGGCATGGCGCCGAAATGGCTCTCGGCGGAGCTGGCCCAGGGCCGCAAGCTCGAAGACTTCCTGATCGCCGACCGGGGCTGACGATGATCACGATCTCGCTGAAGGACGGCCGCGCGCTCGGCCAGGTGAACGAGGCCGACCTGAAGGTCCTGGTCGACCAGTTCGAAGAGGAAAGCTCCACCGACCGCGACTACTTCGTCTGCGAACAGACCGTCGGCCTGCTCGAGGAAGCCGGCGCCAGCCCCGACTTCACCGCGATGCTCCGTGCCGCGCTCGCCGGCACCGACGGCATCGATATCGTCTGGTCCCGGTAGTCAGAGGTCCCGGCGCGAAGGCACCAGCAGGTTGCCGAACAGCAGGCCGGCGACGATCGCCACGAGCGTCGAGACCACGACGAACGCCGTGTCGAGCCCGAGGAAGACGTCGCGCTCCATCACGAAGCCTAGGCTGCGGAAACTCACGCGGCCGGGCACCAGCAGGATGATCCCCGGCACGCGCACGAGCGCGCCGGGCCGGTTCGCGAGCCGGCCGTAGAGGTTGCTGACCGCGGCCACGGCCATGCCGCCGAGGAAGGCGCCGCCGGCGAAGCCGCCGGTCGACATCCCCAGCCACGCGCCGCCCGCGCGCGTCACGGCGTAGCCGAACAGCGCCGAACCCATCACCAGCAGCACGTCGCGCCGCGACGCCCGGAACAGCACCGCGAACGCGAACGACGCGACCAGCAGCGCGCCGACCTCGGCGGGCAGCGAGGGCAGCACCGTCGGCGCGTCCTGCGGCTGCCAGCCGAGCAGCCGCACGATCTGCGTCGCCGCCACGGTGCCGAACGTCAGCTGCAGCAGGATCATCATCGCGCCGGCGAACCGCGCCGTGCCCGACACCAGCTGCCGGCTCGCCAGTTCGCTGACCGCGTTGGTGAGCATCAGGCCCGGCATCAGCACGATCAGCGACGAGACCACGACGGTCTTGAGCGACAGCGGCGCGACGAAGGTCGCGACGGCGGCGGCCAGCAGCGTCGCCACCAGCGCCGCGATCGCCTCCTGCGCCTCGATCAGTTGCGGCCGCCCGGACGACAGCACCGCGAACACGCCGATCAGCACGCCGATGCCGCCCGCGGTGGCGATGTCGACCCCGCCCGCACCGAGCAGCGCCGCCACCGCGGCGGCCGACAGCCCGAAGGCGAGCGCCGACAGCACCGCCTGCCGGCGCGGCGCCGGGGCATCGAGCGCGAGCAGGGCCGCCTGCCCGTCCTTCGGTGCCAGGCGCCCGGCGAGCACGTCCTCGGCGATCGCATCCGTGGCGGCGAGCCGGGCGAGGTTCTGTTCGCCGGGGTCGAGCCGCAGCACACGGGTGATGCCGTCGTACTGGCCGCGGACCGGGTCGGCGAAGCTCAGGATGATGCCCGTCGGGTTCGAGAACACTTCGCAGTACAGGCCCAGCCGACGCGCGACGCCCGCGACCGCGCCTTCCAGGCGCTGCGCGGTGGTGCCGTAAGCGTGCAGGCGCGACGCCAGTTCGGCGACGAACGCGGCGCGGGCTTCGTAGATCGCATCGTCGATCGGAACGGGCTCGTTCATGGTCGGCAAGCATGCATGAACGCGCGGTGCGGCCGATAGCCGCCGGCCGCCGGGGCGGGCTATCCTCGCTCCACAGGACGGGCACAGCCCGTCCCCCAGACATTTCCGCGACAGGATGACCCGACCCCCGAGCATCGAAACCAGCAGGAGCCACCCGGGCGTGCTGGTCGCCGGCGGCGACTGGACGCTGGCCCATTCCGACCGGATGCTGGACCTGCTCGACGCGGCGCCGGAAACGGCCGACGACATCGACGGCCGCGACATCTCCCGGCTCGATTCGGCCGGCGCGATGATGCTCTCGCGCTACGCGGTGAAGGTCGGGCTCGGGCTCGCGACGGTCGAGGTGCAGCCGCGCTTCCAGCCCCTCACCGGCAACGTCGGCGCCATCTGCGAAAACCCGCCGCGCGAGCCCCGCAAGGGCTACGGCATCCGCGACATGCTCGCGCGCATGGGTTACGCGGTGGACGACTACACGAAGGAAGTGCTGGCGCTGGTCGGCTTCCTCGGCCAGACGCTCGTCACGTCGGCGGCGATCGCGATGAAGCCGGCGCGCTTCCGGATGACGCCGACCGTTCACCACATGGAGCAGGTCGGCCTCGACGCGGTGCCGCTGGTGATGCTGCTGAGCTTCATGGTCGGTGCGGTCATCGCCTTCCTCGGCGCGACGGTGCTGCGCGATTTCGGCGCCGAGATCTTCGTCGTCGAACTGGTGGCGATCGCGTTCCTGCGCGAATTCGCCGTGCTGCTCACCGCGATCCTGCTCGCAGGCCGGACCGCGAGCGCGTTCACGGCGCAGATCGGCGCGATGCAGAGCGGCGAGGAAATCGACGCCATCCGCACGCTCGGCCTCGACCCGATCGAGCTGCTGGTGGTGCCGCGGCTGGCGGCGCTGCTGCTGATGCTGCCGCTGCTGACGTTCCTGGCGATGATCGCCGGCATCCTCGGCGGCATGGCGGTGTCGATCGGCAGCCTCGACATGACGTTCGAGATGTACATCACGCGCCTGCACGACACGCTGGAGATCCGCCACTTCTGGGTGGGGCTGTCGAAGGCGCCGATGTTCGCGATGGTGATCGCGCTGATCGGCTGCCTCGAGGGATTCCAGACGCAGGGTACCGCGCAGTCGGTCGGCGAGCGGACGACGTCGAGCGTCGTGCAGACCATCTCGCTGGTGATCCTGCTCGACGCGTTCGCGGCGCTGTTCTTCATGGAGATGGCGTGGTGATCGACGAGGACGCCGTCGAGGACGGACCCGCGATCGTCGTGCGCGGCCTGCGCAACCAGTTCGGCGCGCAGGTGGTGCACGACGACCTCGACCTCGACGTGAAACGCGGCGAGATCATCGGCGTGGTCGGCGGATCGGGCACCGGCAAGTCGGTGCTGATGCGCGCGATCCTGGGCCTGCGCGAGCCCGACGCCGGCTCGATCGAGGTGCTGGGCATCGACGCCCGCAGCGGCAGGGCGCGCGAGAGCGGCATCATCGAGCGCAATACCGGCGTGCTGTTCCAGAACGGCGCGCTGTTCTCGTCGCTCACTGTCGCCGAGAACGTGTCGGTGCCGCTGAAGGAGCACTACCCCGAGCTGCCGCCGGACATCGTGCACGACCTGGCGATGCTCAAGATCCGCATGGCGGGCCTCGGCGAGGAGGCCGGGGCGAAACTGCCGTCGCAGCTGTCGGGCGGCATGCGCAAGCGCGCCGGCATCGCCCGGGCGCTGGCGCTCGACCCCGCGCTGCTGTTCCTCGACGAGCCGACCGCCGGGCTCGACCCGATCGGCGCCGCCGCGTTCGACGAACTCATCCGGACGCTGCAGCAGGCACTCGGGCTCACCGTGTTCCTGATCACGCACGACCTCGATACGCTCTATGCCATCTGCGACCGTGTCGCCGTCCTCGCGGACAAGCGCGTATTGATCGCGGCGCCACTGCCGGAGGTCGAGGCGTTCGACCATCCGTGGGTGCAGGACTATTTCCACGGCCCGCGCGGACGCGCCGCGCAGGCCGCGAAGGAGTAATCGAATGGAAACCCGTGCCAACCATGTGCTCATCGGCGCGTTCACGCTCGCGGTGTGCCTTGCCGCGGTGCTGTTCGCGCTGTGGGCCGCGAAATACACCACCGAGAAGTCGTACGGCGAGTACGACGTCGTCTTCCAGGAAGCGGTGACCGGCCTGAGCGTCGGCAGCCAGGTGCTCTACAGCGGCATCAGCGTCGGCGCCGTGCGCACGCTGTCGCTGATGAAGGACGACCCGCGCAAGGTCGTCGCCCGCATCCGCCTCAACGCCGAAACGCCGGTGAAGACCGACACGCGCGCGAAGCTCACCGTCACCGGCCTCACCGGAACGACGGTGATCCAGCTCACCGGCGGCAGCCCCGGCGCGCCGATCCTCGAGGGCGGACGTGGCCGCGGGCCGGTGCCGGTGATCCCGAGCGAACCATCGGCGCTGCAGAACATCGCCGCCACCGCCAGCGAGATCGTCGACCGCGTGAATTCGCTGCTCAGCGACGACAACGTCGAGCGCGTGACGCGCACGCTCGACCAGCTCGACCAGGTGACCGGCTCGCTCGCCGCCGAGAAGGAGGAGATCGCCGCGCTGCTGCGCAACGCGCGCGCCGCGAGCGAGAAGCTGGACCGCACGCTCGCCAGCGCCGACCGCACGATCAGCAACCTCGACGCGAACCTGGTGCAGGAACTGCCGGCACTGGTCGCGAAGCTGGACCGCACGCTGTCGTCGCTGGAATCGGCCGGCAAGAGCGCCGAGGGCATCCTCGGCGACAACCGCGAGGCGATCGGCGATTTCGCGCAGGACGGATTGCAGCAGGTCGGCCCGACGCTGCGCCAGCTGCGCTCGCTGATCCGCGAGCTCGACGACCTCGTCGAGCGCGTCGAAGGCAACCCGGCCGGTGTGATCCTGGGCCGCGAACAACCCGAGGAATTCGAACCATGAGCCTGCGCACTCCCCTCCTCGCCGCCGCCGCGGCCGTCGTGCTCGCCGGCTGCGGATCGATCGGTGGCCCGAAGGTCGCGATCAAGGTCTATTCGCCGCCGACGCAGGTGCTTGCCGATCCGGCGTGGCCGCAGGTGGACTGGACGCTGGCGGTCGGCGCGTCGGCCGCCATCGAGGCGCTCGATTCGCCGCGCATCGCGGTGCGGCCGACACCGAACGAACTCCAGACGTACAAGGGTGCCGCGTGGGCCGACACGGCGCCCGAGATGCTGCGCGGCGCGATCGTCGAGGGATTCGAGGAATCAGGCCGCGTCGGCTCCGTCGTGCGCATCGGTGGCGGGAGCGGCAGCGAACGCGCCGACATCGGGCTCTACCTGGACGTGCGCGCGTTCGAAGGCGACTACGCCAGCGGCGCGCCCGAAGCGGTGGTCGAAGTCCAGGCGCGCCTCGTCGACCGCCGCGGCGAAGGGGTGGCGACACGGCGTTTCCGCCACGCGGTGCCCGGCGCGACGCCGGCGGTGCCGAGCATGGTCGATGCGTTCGGAACGGCGATGTCGGCGCTCGCGACCGAGGTGGTCGGCTGGACTCTCGTCGAGGGAGAGCGGCTGCGGGAAGGGTCGCGCGGCGCTGGCGACTGATCAGCCGACCCGGCGGAAGGTCAGGTTGATCCGTGGCCCGACCGGTTTCGCGGTTCGCGGCAACGCGTGATGCCAGTTGGCCTGAGTGCTGCCGGACATGAGCAGCAGGCTGCCGTGCGGGAGCTCGATGTCGTGCCGCTCGAGATCCGCCGCGCGAACCCGTGCACCGCGCGGCGGTCGGCGACGCAGCACGAAACGGCGTGGTGCGCCGAGGCTCAGCGAGGCGATCACCGGCCGCGGCCCGAGTTCGGGTTCGTCGTCGGCGTGCCAGCCCATCGCGTCGTTCCCGTCGCGGTAGAGGTTCGCGAGCACGCTGTTCATCGCGACCCCGGCGGCGGCATCGACGCGCGCGCGCAGCGCCGCCAGCGCGGGTGGCCACGGGTTCGGCTCGAACCTCACGCGCGAATAGACGTAGCCGGTGCCGGGATCGCCGATCCACGAACTGAGCCGCGGCGAATCGATCTCGCGGCCGTACATCCGGAGTCGGTGCACTTCCCAGCGCACGTCGTCACGCAACGCGGCGAACAGCGCGTCGGCTTGGTCGGGCGGCAGCCACGCAGGCGCGAAGCGCACGTCGGCGTCGGGGAGGTCCAGCGCTTCGAACCCGGTGTCCATGCGGTGATGGTGCATGGAACGGCGCGTCCGCGATGTCAGGAGACTGCCTGAAGAGAAGTAGGGAAGTTGGACGTTGGAGTCGGGAGAAGGGAGTGGGTGGTCAACCGACGACAGCCCCCGCCTGACGCCAACGGCCAACAACCCGACTCATGTTTTTTAACCGTCACTAGCCCGGATCGGCCCCCGACGCCAGGATCCCGCCCAGCTCCAGCAGCCGCAGGTCGCTGCCCGGTTCGCCGACGAGTTGCAGCCCCAGCCCGCCCGGCAGCGGCAGGTGCAGCGCCGGACAGCCCGCGAGCGACGCCAGCGCGGTGAGATCGGCGAGGTTCTGCGGCTCGGGCGCATCGGCGGCGGGCGGCGGCATCGCCACGGTCGGCAGCAGCAGCAC
>CAMPHE010000073.1 GCA_946885815.1 uncultured Arenimonas sp. | reverse complement strand
CGCCGATGATGCATTACATCCCCGGCGGCGCCACCGCGAAGCCGTTCACCACGCATCACAACGCGCTCGACCTCGACCTGTACCTGCGCGTCGCGCCCGAGCTGTACCTCAAGCGCCTGACGGTCGGCGGCCTCGAGCGCGTGTACGAGATCAACCGCAACTTCCGCAACGAGGGCGTGTCCACCCGGCACAATCCCGAGTTCACGATGCTGGAGCTCTACGAGGCCTACGCCACGTACGACGGGATCATGGACCTCACCGAGAACCTGATCCGCGACGTCGCGGTGCAGGTGCGGGGTACCGCGCAGCTGCAGTGGGAGGACATGGCGATCGACCTCGGCCCGGCGTTCCGACGCTGGTCGATGAGCGACGCGGTGCTCGAGCACAACCCGGAGATCCGGCGCGAGGAGCTGCGCGACCTCGACGCGATGCGCGCGCATTGCCGTCGCCTCGGCGTCCGGTACAAGGACGCCTACGGCTGGGGCAAGCTGCTGCTCGAGATCTTCGAGAAGACCGTCGAGCACACGCTGGTGCAGCCCACGTTCATCACCGAGCACCCGACCGAGGTCAGCCCGCTGGCGCGCGCCCGCGACACCGATCCGGAAGTCACGGACCGCTTCGAGCTGTTCGTCGGTGGCCGTGAACTGGCCAACGGCTTCTCCGAACTCAACGACCCGGAAGACCAGAAGGCGCGGTTCCTGGCCCAGGTCGCGGCGAAGGAGGGCGGCGACGACGAGGCGATGCACTACGACGCCGACTACATCCGGGCGCTCGAGTACGGGATGGCGCCCACCGGCGGTCTGGGGATCGGCATCGACCGGCTGGTGATGCTGCTGACGGATTCGGCCTCCATCCGCGACGTGCTGCTGTTCCCGTACATGAGGCCGGAGGGGTAAGCTGGCCCCGCCGTGACTCGCGGCGAACGGTGTCCGCACCCGGGAGCCTTCGTGAACGTATTGATCGTCGATGACCAGCCTTCGCAGCGCACGATGTTCCGCCACCTGCTCGAGGACATCAGCCCGGAGGTCAAGGTCACGGACTTCGGCGACCCGGTGGAGGCGCTGCTGTGGTCGCAGCGCACGGCGCCGGACCTGCTGCTGCTCGACTACCGCATGCCGAAACTCGACGGACTGGAGTTCGCCCGCCGCTTCCGGCGGCCGCTGTCGCACCGCGACGTGCCGATCATCCTGATCACCGTCGTCGGTGACGAGCCGATCCGCAACGCCGCGCTGGAAGCCGGCGTCATCGATTTCCTCGTCAAGCCGGTGCGCCCGCGCGAACTGCGCTCGCGCTGCCGCAACCTGCTGGCGCTGCGCCAGCAGTCGCAGAACCTGAAGTCGCGCGCCCACGAGCTCGAGCGGCAGCTGCTGGCGCGGATGCACGAACTCGACGAGCGCGAGCGCGAGCTGCTGACGCGGCTGGCGCGGGCGACATCGCTGCGCGACGGCGCGAGCGTGTCGCGCGGCGAACGCCTGTCGCGATACGCGGGTCAGATCGCCGAAGCGATGGGACTGCCGGAAGAAGAAGTGCGGATGATCGAACTGGCGGCGCCGCTGCACGACATCGGCAAGATCGGCATCCCCGACGCGACGCTGCTCAAGCCGGGGAGACTCGAGCCTGCCGAGATGGCGTCCGTCCGGGCATACCCGGAGCTCGGGCACGACATCCTGCGCGACAGCAGCAGCCGCTTCGTCCAGCTCGGCGCGACGATCGCCCGCGCGCACCGCGAACGCTGGGACGGGAGGGGTTACCCCGACGGCCTGCGCGGCGAGGAGACCCCCCTGGCCGCACGCATCGTCGGTCTCGCCTCGGCCTTCGAAGCCATGACCAGCACGCGCCCCTACCGCGCCGCGATGACGCCGGCCGAGGCGTTCGCGCAGGTGCAGGCGGACGCGGGCAAGCAGTACGATCCGGCGGTGGTCGATGCGGCCGTGCTCAGGCGCGAGCGCATCGAGGAAGTCCACCGCTACTTCGGCGCCGACGCGGCCGCCTGACCTCCCTCGCGACCGACGACCATGCTGAAGGCGTTCGCCAACCGTCCCGACAGCGAGCACGGCCAGGCGCTCGTCCGGCTGGTGATCGCCGCGGTGCTGGTCACGTACCTGGCCGGCCTCGCCAGCGGCAGCGCCGCCCCCGACGCCGTCCGCCTGTCGGCCCTCGTGCTCGGCGCCGAGACACTGCTCGGGCTGGCGCTGGTGATCGCGATCATCGTGCGGCCGGGCGTTTCGCACACGCGCCGCGTGATCGGCATGATCGGCGACTACGCGACGCTCGCGGCGATGATGACCCTGAAGGGCGAACTGCTCGCGCCGCTGTACGTGATCATCCTGTGGGTCACGATCGGCAACGGTCTGCGCTACGGCACGCACTACCTGTTCGCGGCGATGGCGTTCGCCGAGGCGTGTTTCCTGTTCGTATTCGCCAGCACGCCCTACTGGCACGTCGAGAACCCGTACCTCGGGTGGGGCCTGGCGGTCGGGCTGGTGGCGATACCGTCCTACCTGGTCTCGCTGCTGCGCGACCTGCGGCGGGCCGGCGAGGAAGCCCGGCGGGCCAATGCCGCCAAATCGCGCTTCCTCGCCAACATGAGCCACGAATTCCGGTCGCCGCTCAACGGCATCATCGGCATGGCCGACGTGCTGGCGAACACGAGGCTGTCACCGGAACAGCGCGAGGCCGCGGAAGTGATCCAGACGTCGGCGCAGACGCTGCTGCTGCTCGTCGAGGACGTGCTGGACATCTCGGCGATCGAGGCCGGCAAGCTCAAGCGGCAGGACGTGGACTTCGCGCCACGCGAGGCCGTGCGCCGGGTGCGCACCATGCTGCAGCCGCTGGCGGCGGCGAAGGACCTGCAGTTCACCGCCGAAGTGGCCGACGACGTGCCGCCCCGCCTGCATGGCGACGCCGGCCACCTCGGCCAGATCCTGATCAACCTCGCCCACAACGCGATCAAGTTCACCGATGCCGGCAGCGTCCGCATCGACGTCCGCCTGCGCGACCGGGTCGACGGGCGGGCCGCGCTGCGCTTCTCGGTGCGCGACACCGGCGTCGGCATTCCGCCGGAGTTCCGCGAGAAGATCTTCGGCGCGTTCGAGCAGGTGGACGGGGGGCCGACCCGGCGCCACGGCGGCACCGGGCTCGGCACGACGATCGCCAAGACGCTGACCGAACTGCTCGGCGGCCGCATCGACCTGGAAGACAACCCGGGCGGCGGCACGCACTTCTGGGTCGACCTCGATTTCCCGGTCGCGGTCGAGGCGGATGTCCCGCCGGCGACGGGCGGCGACGGCAAGGTGATCGCCTTCGACGACCCGTTCGTCCGGCACCGGGCGCGGGTGCGACCGCTGCGCGTGCTGGTCGCCGACGACCAGCCCGCGAACCGGCTCGTGCTGCAGCGGCTGCTCGAACGCGCAGGGCACGCGGTGGTGTTCGCGGAGGATGGCGAGCAGGCGCTGGAGCGGCTGGAGGACGAGCCGATCGACGCGGCGATCGTCGACCTGCACATGCCGGTGCTCGGCGGGCTGGACGTGATCAAGCAGGCGCGGGTGATGCAGGCCGGCGGCGCGCGCACGCCGATCGTGGTGCTCAGCGCCGACGCCACGGTCGATGCGGTCCGCGATGCCGAGAACGCCGGGGCGTTCGCGTTCCTGACCAAGCCGGTCGTGGCTTCGCGCCTGCTCGAAACCCTCGCGGAGGTGGCCGGCGGCGCCGGCGACGAGTCGACGCTCGCGCGCAAGCCGGGGATCCCGCCCACATTGCGCACCGACGTGCTGGAAGAACTGGCGGGAATGGGACTGGGCCGCGACTTCCTCGCGGAATTCGCCGATCAGTGCCTGCGTGACGCCAGCCGGAGTCTCGCCGAGGCCGAACGCGGTGCGGCGGGCGGCCGCTGGGAATCGGTGCGCGAGGCGGCGCATGCGCTCAAGGGCGTCGCCGAGAACCTCGGCGCCCAGGCGCTGGTGGAACGCAGCAGCGAACTGATGCGTTCGAGCGACGCGGTGCTCGCGAAGGAATGGCGGCGCACGGTGGGTTCGCTCGGCACCCTGCTGGAAGCCACCGCCGTGCAGGTGAGGCGGGAAGTGGCGCGGATCGGCACCGACCCCGCGGCGCGCGGCGACACGTCGCGTCCACCCGATCACGAATCGGGCTGACGCGGAAGCGGCCGCCGTCCTTGCACGGCGGCCGTCCTGCCAGCTGACGTCAGACCACCTGGCGCAACGCCGGTGCGCTGCCGGCGCGACGCTGCTGCGCGCGCACGAGCCGCTCCATCGTCGACAGGCCGCGTTCGCCGAGGCGCATCGCCGCGTCGACCCAGGTCGCGGTCACGCTCATCAGCTCGTCGAGGCTCACCGGCGCCACCGTCGCCCGCACCGTGTTCATCGCGCGCAGCGAGTTGCTCATCCGGCGCCGGCGTTTCACGAGGTCGCGCGCGGCCTGCAGGCCTTCGCCGCGCGGCACGAGCAGATCCACCACGCCCATCCGGAGCAGTTCCTCGGCCGGGTAGACCACCCCGTCGAGCATCATCCGTTCGGCCTGCACCGGCGTCACGCGGCGCGACAGGAAGGTGTAGGCCCCCATGCCGGGGAACAGGTCGAACAGGACTTCCGGGAAGCCCATGCCGGTGCCTTCCTCGGCGATGATCGTGTGGCAGCACAGCGCGGCCTCGAAGCCGCCGCCGAGCGCGTCGCCCTGGACGACCGCGATGCTGTTGACGCGGTCGTCCGCCAGCCGGGCGAAATGGAACGCGACCGACACGCACAGCTGCGCATAGGCGAGCAGCCGCGCGCGGTCGCCGGTACGGATCAGCCGCGAGAACAGCTCGAGGTCGCCGCCGAGATTGAACACGTCGGATTTCGACGCCAGCACGAGGTGGCGCGTGGTGGTGCTGTGCGGCGGTTCGTTGGCGAGACGGGCGGCGATCTGGCGCTGGCATTCGCGCAGCTCCACCAGCAGCGGTTCGGAAAAGCACGGGCGGTAGCCCGACCGCGCACCGTGGTGCATGAAGCACCACTCGATGCCGGATTCGGGTTCGGACAGGTGCTCGATGGCGTTGAAGGACGGGTCGCGGCTGATGCTTTCGATGATGGACATGAGGGTTCTCCGGGCAAGGCGGGCGGTGCCCCTATCACGCTCCGTCGAAGGAGCGCAAGGGGTCCGCGCGAGTCTACACCCGGGGCCCGGAACCGTTTACAACGATGTCGTCGCCGTCAGGCGGCGACCTTGGCGCTGTCGCGCAGCTCGCGGCGCAGGATCTTGCCGACGTTCGACTTCGGCAGCTCCGAGCGGAACTCGACGATCCGCGGCTGCTTGTACGCCGTGAGGTTGTCGCGGCAGAACGCCTTGACCTGTTCGGCGGTCAGCGACGGGTCGCGCCTGACGATGACGACCTTCACCGATTCGCCCGACCGGTCGTCCGGCACGCCGACCGCGGCGACCTCGAGCACGCCGGGCATCAGCGCGATCACATCCTCGACCTCGTTCGGGTACACGTTGAAGCCGGACACGAGGATCATGTCCTTCTTGCGGTCGACGATGTAGAAGAACCCGGCCTCGTCCATCTTCGCCATGTCGCCGGTATGCAGCCAGCCGCCGGCGTCGATCACCTTCGCCGTCTCTTCGGGGCGCTGCCAGTAGCCGGCCATGACCTGCGGCCCGCGGATGCAGAGCTCGCCGACTTCGCCGGTCGGCAGTTCGGCGCCGTCATCGTCCTTGATGCACGCATCGGTCGACGGGATCGGCAGCCCGATGGACCCGTTGTAGTCGGCCAGGTCGAGCGGGTTCATGCACGCGGCGGGCGAGGTTTCGGTGAGCCCGTAGGCTTCGACGAGCGTGACGCCGGTGACCTGCTTCCAGCGTTCCGCGACCGCACGCTGCACGGCCATGCCACCGCCCAGCGACAGGTGCATGTGCGAGAAATCGACTTCGTCGAAGCCCGGCGTGTTGAGCAGGCCGTTGAACAGCGTGTTGACGCCGGTGATCGCGGTGAACGGGATCTTCTTCAGCTCGGCGACGAACCCCTTCATGTCGCGCGGGTTGGTGATCAGGTGGTTGAGCCCGCCGAATTTCATGAAGACGAGGCAGTTCGCCGTCAGCGCGAAGATGTGGTACAGCGGCAGCGCCGTGATGATCACTTCCTCGCCCGGCTTGCAGTTGGTGCCGAGCCACGCCGACGACTGCTGCATGTTCGCGACGAGATTGCGGTGCGTCAGCATCGCGCCCTTGGCGACGCCGGTCGTGCCGCCGGTGTACTGCAGGAACGCGATGTCGTGGCCGCGGATCTCGATGCGCGGCAGCGGCTGGCGGCCGCCGATGTCCAGCGCGTCGGTGAAGCGCACCGCACCGGGGAGCTCGAAATCGGGCACGGCCTTCTTCACGTGCCGCAGCATGAAGTTGACGATGGGGCCCTTCGGGAAACCCAGCATGTCGCCGACACCGGTGAGCAGCACCCGGCGTACCGACGTCTGCGGAAGAACCTCCTGCACCACGTGCGCGAAGTTCTCGAGCACCACGATCGCGCTGGCGCCGGAATCGACCAGCTGGTGGCGCAGTTCGCGCGCCGTGTACATCGGGTTGGTGTTGACCACCGTGAGGCCGGCACGCAGCACGCCGAAGATCGCGATCGGGTACTGCAGCACGTTCGGAAGCATCAGCGCGACGCGGTCGCCCTTCTTCAGCTTGAGCTCGTGGAGCAGGTAGCCGGCGAACGCGGCGCTCAGCCGGTCGATGTCCGCGTAGGTGAGGCGCTTGCCGAAATTCGCGAACGCCTCGTTCGCGCCGTAGGTGGCGATGGCCTCGTCCAGCACCGAGACGATGGACGCGTATTTGTCCATGTCGATTTCCGCCGGGATATCCTGCGGATAGCTGGCCAGCCAAGGACGCTCGGAACCCATGCACCCACCCCCGATGGACGATCGTCGCTTCCGCGTTACCGCGCGACGCAGCGGAACGGACAGGAAGATTCACCCGATTGGAGCACACGCCCCAGAGGCAGGCAAGGCGGTGCGTGGCCGCGCGCCGGCGGTCGTCGCGGCGCTGCTGGCGATGCTCGCGCTGCTGTCGGCCGCCTGTTCGCGGACGCCTCCGGAAGAAGCACTGCGCGCGAAGATCGCGGCGATGGAAGATGCGGCCGAGACGCGTGACGCCGCCGGGCTCGCGGCGCATCTGGCGGGGGATTTCGTCGGTCCCGGCGGGATGGACCGCGACCGCTTCCGGCGCACCGCGGCGCTGCTGTGGCTGCGCAGCAGCGACGTCGGCGTGACGCTCGGGCCGCTGGATGTGGAGGTGCGCGGCGAGCACGCGCAGGTGCGATTCACCGCGATGACGCGCGGCGGTGCCGGGATCCTGCCCGACCAGGCGCAGGTGTACGACGTCGACACCGCGTGGCGGCTGCAGGACGGCGAGTGGGCGCTGATTTCCGCCCGGTGGGAACCCGCGCTGTGAGGCGGCGGGGCCCCTGAAGAAGGAAACCCGGCGCGAGGCCGGGTTTCCAGGGACGCGCGGGCGGCGTGACTCAGCCGCCGTCTTCCGCCCGCAGCGTGTTCGCGTCGCCGATGGCGGCCGGGTCCAGTGCCGCGCGACGCCCGGTGGCCGTCGGCAGGTTTTCCGCGGCCCAGGCGAGTGACTTCTTCGAGTTCACGAGACGCTTGGTGCCCGCTTCCCAGCGCTGGAACTCCTTGCCGCCCAGCGCGTCTGCACGGATCGGCTCCAGGCCCCAGATGCCGTCGATGATGTGCGCATGGAAGTAGTAGGTCTTGCCTTCCTCGACGGTGGCCCGATACAGCCGCGCGCCCTTCTCGCCACCGAAGATCGTCGTCATGAACAGGTGTTCGCCCGGCGGTACCGAATAGGCGATCTTGCCGCCGGC
>CAMPHE010000072.1 GCA_946885815.1 uncultured Arenimonas sp. | reverse complement strand
GCCAGCGACCGGCATGCCTACGAACGCGAGCTGCTGGCGGCGCGTCGGCGCGCCGCGACGCTGCCGAGGACCGCGCGCTGCTGGCCGAGCAGCTGGTCGGCATCGTCAGCCACGACCTGCGCACGCCGCTGTCGACGATCGCGATGGGCAGCGAGGCGCTGCTGCTGCTCGGCAGCGCCGATGCCCGTGTCGGCGAGGTCGCCTCGCGCATCCGCCGCTCGGCGGCGCGGGCGCGGCGGCTCGCCGACGATCTGCTCGACTTCACCCGCGCGCGGCTCGGCCGCGGTGTCGACGTTCGCCCCGCGCCTATCGATCTGCACCGCGTCGTCGCCGAACAGCTGGACGACCTGCGCAGCGCGCATCCGGGCCGCGCGATCGAACACGAGGCGCAGGGCACGGGAACGGCCGTCGCCGATGCGAACCGGCTCGCGCAGCTGCTGGGCAACCTGGTCGGCAACGCGCTCGCCTACGGCGACGGCGTTTCGCCGGTGACCGTGCATTCGCGGGTGGACGCCGATGGCTGGGCGCTGGCGGTGCACAACCACGGTGAGCCGATCGACCCCGCGACGTTGCCGAAGCTGTTCCTGCCGATGGTGCGGGGCGACGACCGCACCGGCTCGAGCAGCGTCGGCCTCGGGCTTTACATCGTCGACCGCATCGTCGCCGCGCATGGCGGGTCGATCGGCGTCACCTCCGAAACGCACGGGGGCACGACCTTCACGGCGTCGTTCCCGGCCCCGGCCACCGCGGGCGCGTCACCCGGCGAGCGCTAACATCGTCGGCCAGTACGGTGACCGGAGCGACGCGATGACCCGTTTCCAGCAGGCAGCCACCCCGCGCGGCCTCACGGCGGCCGCGGTCTTCGCGGTCGCGCTCGTCGCGACGCTGGCCGGCTGCCGCGACCAGTCGCTCGACACACCGACGCTGCGCCTGTCGGTCACCGGGTCGACGCTCGCGATCCGCGTCGAGAACCGCACGGCGGCCGCGCTGCAGGTTCCCGCCAACTTCCTCGACCGCTCGCGGAAGCACGAACTCGCGCTCGCGGTCGCTTCCGAACGCGGCGTGCCGGTCGCGATGTGCCGCGAGGTCGCCTATGTCGATGGCGCCGACCTGCGGACGGTCGCTCCGGGCACGGCCGGCACGGTGGAACTCGACGCCGCGACCGTGATGCAGACCCACTGCCTCGAGCCGGGCCGCACGTATCGCGTGCAGGCGGTCCTGGTGGGCGGCGCGCAGGCGGGCGTCAGCGCCGACGTGCGCTCCAATCCGGTGATGCTGACGATGAACGCGCCGCCGTAGCGGCGCCGGTTCAGCCGAGGGCTTCGAGTCGCCGCAGCGCTTCGCGCTTGCCGAGGCCGCGCAGCGCCGCGAGCGCCGTGCGCTGTTTCGCGCCCGGCGTGGTCTTGCCGGCTTCCCAGTGATAGATCGACTGGCCGCTGACGCCGGCGAGCCGGCCGAAATCGGCGGCCGACAGGCCGGTGCGGGCGCGCAGCGATTTCAGTCCTTTGGCGGAGAAGCGGGTGGGCGCGTCGCCGGCTTCGGCCGGAGCCGCGGCCGGGGCCCGGCGCGCCGTGCGCAATTGCCGCTGCAGGTCGGCGACTTCCCGCTTGAGGGCGGCGACATCGCGTCGTGCCGTCGCCGAGGCCTTGCGCAGCGGCTCGATCGCGGCCTTCGCCTCCTTGCGTGCCAGCCGGGTGATTTCCTGTTTCAGCACCGTACCGATGTTCGCCAAAGACCCGCCTCCTGCCGTTCGAGAGGCCCCCAGTGTAGCCACGTCGGCGTGACGGGGTCGGTCCGGGCAGGGCGGACGCCGCCGCCGGAAGGACTTCCCTTACTTCAGATCGACCACGGACTCGAACCCGCCGTAGATCATCCGCATGCCGTCGAACGGCATCGGCGTCAGTTTCGGATCCATCCGCGGATCGTCCATCATCTTCGCCATCCCGGCATCGCGCGTGGCCTTGTCGGGCCATTCCACCCACGAGAACGCCACCGTCTCGTCGTCCTTCGCCTTCACCGCGCCGAAGAAGTCGGTGATCTTGCCGCGCGGCACGTCGTCGCCCCAGCCTTCCACGACGCGCGTCGCGCCGTGCTCGAGGAACAGCGCGTCGAATTTCGTCGCGTGGTCGATGAACGCCTGCCGGTTGGCGGTGGGTACCGCGATCACGAAACCGTCGATGTAGGCCATGTCGATGCTCCTCGGGGGTGGGTGATTGAATCCGGATCGGCCGTACCCGGGAACGGGCGGCCCGCGCGCGTCAGGCCACCCGGGGGTCTTCACGCCGCGATGCCGGCGATCACGGCGCGCGCGGTACTCTGCTCCGGTCCGCAGGAGGAGCCGAGATGACGCCACCCACTCCGATCGGTACACCCGGCACGCCGTGGGGTCCCGCCGAACGCGCCCGGTGGCGCGCCGCGCAGACGGTCCAGCGCCGCCTCGCCGACGACGTGCTGCCGGTCGTCGACCAGCTGCGCGCGCGCTTCGACGTCGTCGAATACGGGCGGCTCGATTGCGGCGTCGACGGTACGTACCCGCTGCTCGCGCTGCGCAGCCGGGGGTGGGACGACACGCTGCCGGTGGCGCTGGTCACCGGCGGCGTGCACGGCTACGAGACCTCCGGCGTGCACGGCGCGCTGCGGTTCGTCGCCGACCATGGCGAGGACTACGCCGGGCGCATCAACCTGCTGGTCGCCCCCTGCGTCAGCCCGTGGGCCTACGAACGCATCCACCGCTGGAACGCCGACGCGAACGACCCGAACCGCAATTTCCGCGCCGGCAGCGGCGTACCGGAATCGGAGGCCGTGCTGGCGCTGATCGCGCCGTACCGTGGCCGCTTCGCGCTGCACGTCGATCTGCACGAAACCACCGACAGCGACGAGAGCGAGTTCCGGCCGGCGCTCGCGGCACGCGACGGCAAGCCGTTCGAGCCGGGCGGCATTCCCGACGGCTTCTACCTCGTCGACGACACGCACAACCCGCAGCCGGCGTTCCAGCAGGCGATCCTGCGCGCGGTCGAGCAGGTGACGCACGTCGCGCCGGCCGACGCCGCCGGCGAGATCATCGGTTCGCCGGTGGTCGCGCCGGGCGTCATCGAATACCCGCTGGTGCCGCTCGGGCTGTGCGCGGGCATCACCGGCGCGAAGTACACGACCACCACCGAGGTGTACCCGGACAGCCCGCGGGCGACGCCGGCGCAGTGCGTCGCGGCGCAGGTCGCGGCCGTGCGGGCCGCGCTGGATTTCGCGCTCTCTTCGTGACCACGCGGCGCTAACGGGCGTCCGGCTTAGCATCGACGGTCCGCACGTACCGGAGCCCGCCGATGGTCCTCGCGAAGCCGATCACCCCGCATCTGTGGTTCGACACGCAGGCGCGCGAAGCGGCGGAGTTCTACGTGTCCGTGTTCCCGGATTCGCGCATCGATTCGTCGACGGTGCTGCACGACACGCCGTCGGGCGACTGCGAGATGCTCTCGTTCACGCTCGCCGGCCACCCGTTCATGGCGATCAGCGCCGGGCCGGTGTTCACCTTCAATCCGTCGATCTCGTTCTTCGTGAACTTCGATCCGTCGCGCGACCCGCAGGCGCGCGAGCGGCTCGACATCGCGTGGGCCAAGTTGGCCGAGGGCGGCAAGGTGCTGATGGAGCTGGGCGAATACCCGTTCTCGAAACGCTACGGCTGGGTGCAGGACCGTTTCGGCCTGTCGTGGCAGCTGATCCTGACCGACCCCGACGGCGAGGATCGCCCGCCGATCATGCCGGCCTTGCTGTTCACCGGCGAGGCGTACGGCAAGGCGGAGGCCGCCGGCGCGTACTGGCGGAACGTGTTCGAGGACTCGCGCGCCGGGCAGCTCGTCCGCTACGGCGAGGGCGCCGCGCACGATCGCGCCGACGCGGTGATGTTCTCGGATTTCCGCCTCGGCCCGGACTGGTTCGTGGCGATGGACAGCGGCTACCAGCACGGCTTCGGCTTCAACGAGGCCGTCTCCTTCATCGTGCACTGCCGCGACCAGGCCGAGATCGACCGGTACTGGGCGAAGCTCTCGGCCGTCCCGGAGGCCGAGCAGTGCGGGTGGTGCAAGGACCGCTTCGGCGTGTCGTGGCAGATCTCGCCGCTCGCGCTCGACGAGGTGATGACGTCGGGCGACCGCGCGACGATCGATCGCGTCACGCAGGCCTTCCTGCCGATGAAGAAACTGGATGTCGCCGCCATCGAACGGGCCGCGAACGGCTGACCACCGAGGAGACGTGCCATGGCGAACCCGCCGCGCCCGACCGCCCGTGATTTCGATCCGCGCGTGCTGCAGCTGTTCGACCGTTACGTGCACGGCGACATCGACCGGCGCGGGTTCCTCGCCGGGGCCGGCCGGCTCGCGATCGGCGCCGCCGCCGCGGCCGGGCTGCTCGCCGCGCTGACGCCGAAGTTCGCCGAAGCGCAGCAGATCCGCCCGGATGACCCGCGGCTGCGCACCGACCGGATCGAGTTCGATTCACCCGAAGGCTACGGCCGCGCGCGCGGGTATCTCGCGCGGCCGGTCGGCGACGCGCCGTTGCCGGCGGTGCTCGTCGTGCACGAGAACCGCGGGCTGAACCCGCACATCGAAGACGTGACGCGGCGCTTCGCGCTGGCGGGCTTCGTCGCGTTCGCGCCGGACGCGCTGTTCCCGCTCGGCGGGTATCCGGGCGACGAGGACGCGGCGCGCGCCGCGTTCCAGAAGCTCGACCTCGACCGGTCGCGGCAGGATTTCCTGGCCGCGGCGCGGTGGCTGCAGGAAAGCCCGTCCGGAAACGGCCAGCTGGGCGCGGTCGGGTTCTGCTGGGGCGGGGCGATGGTGAACTGGCTCGCGACGCGATTGCCGACGCTCGCGGCCGCGGCACCGTTCTACGGCAGCGCGCCGCCCCTCGAGGACGTGCCGGGCATCCGGGCCGAGATGCTGCATGTGCTGGCGGAGAACGACGAACGGGTCAACGCCGGCTGGCCGGCGTACGAAGCGGCGCTGCAGGCGGCCGGCGTGCGTTACGCGCTTTTCCGGCCGGCCGGCACGCAGCACGGCTTCCACAACGACACCACGCCGCGCTACGACGCCGACGCCGCGGCGGAGGCGTGGACGCGCACGCTGGAACTGTTCGAGCGCACGCTGGCCGCGGACGACGCGGCGGCATGACGGGTCGCGCGGCGGGGCGTGCGTGCGACCGGAGCGGCGCGCGCCGGCGCGACGGCGTCGCCGCGCTGATGCTCGCGCTCGCGGTCGCCGGCTGCGCGAGCACGCCGGTGGCGACCGGCCCGACGGCCGACCAGGTGCGCGCCGACCTCGCGCGGCGCATCCCGGCGCGCGTCCCTGATCGCGCCGGCTGGTCGGCCGACATCCAGGCCGCGCTGGCCGTGCAACGGCTCGACCCGATGCCGGAGAACCTGTGCGCGGTACTGGCGGTGATCGAGCAGGAGACCGGCTACGTCGCCGATCCCGTCGTGCCCGGCCTGGCGGCGATCTCGCGACGCGAGCTGGAGCGCCGCGCGGACGCGCTGCACGTGCCGCGCTTCGTGCTCGACGGCGCCTTGAAACTGCCGTCGTCCGACGGGCGCAGCTACGCCGGGCGGCTGGCGCAGGTGCGCACCGAGCGCGAACTCAGCGAGCTCTACGAGGACATGGCCGGCCGCGTGCCGCTCGGCCGGCAGCTGCTCGCGGGCTGGAACCCGGTGCAGACCGGCGGGCCGATGCAGGTGTCGATCCCGTTCGCCGAGGACCATGCCGACGGGTATCCGTATCCGCTCGCCGGCTCGATCCGGCGCGAGGTGTTCACGCGGCGCGGGGGCCTGTATTTCGGCATCGCGCACCTGCTCGGCTACACCACGCCGTACACCCGCAAGATCCACCGCTTCGCCGACTACAACGCCGGCTGGTACGCGAGCCGCAACGCGGCCTTCCAGAACGCGGTGGCGATCGCGTCGGGCCGCACGCTGGCGCTCGACGGCGACCTGCTGCTGCCGGGGCTGCTGGCGCGGGCCGGCGAGACGGAGCGCGCCGTGCGCGCGCTCGGGCCGCAGCTCGGCATGGACGACGACGCGATCCGTCGCGCGCTGGCGAAGGGCGACCGGCTCCAGTTCAACGACGAGCCGCTGTTCGCGAAGGTGTTCGCGCTGGCCGAGGCGAAGGCGCGCCGGCCGCTGCCGCGGGAAATGCTGCCGGGAATCCGGCTGGAGAGCCCGAAGATCACCCGCGAACTGACCACCGCGTGGTTCGCGACCCGGGTGGACGCGCGGTATCGGGATTGTCTGGGTCGATAGGCACGAAGCCAGGCCGACCGCGATGCGGCGGGCCTGGCTCCGGGGTCGGGTCGATCAGCGGATCGACTTGAGACGGGCGGCGCGACGACGCGCGCGGGCTTTCTTCTTCATGGCGGTGGCCTGGCGGGGAAAAGGGCGCGGAGTGTCCCACGTCCGGCCGACCGGGGCTACTCCGACCCCGGCTTCCAGCGGGCGGTGTTCACTTCGTTTCGAGGTTGTCGTAGCCGGTGCAGGTCGAATAGCCGACGTCGAAGCCCGTCATCCGGTTGTTCGTGACGAGCTGCCGGTCGCTGGTGCAGTAGACGCCGGTGCTGCCCGCGGCGCCGTCCGCGAACAGGTGGTTGCCGTGGACATGGATCGGGCCGACGTCGAGATTGGCGACGCCGAACGACACGCCGTCGCCGGCCGGTACGAGGCCGCGGATCCGGTTCCCGGAAATGACCGCTTCGTTCAGCTGGAAGGTCCGGATCCCGGCCGCGTGGGTGTAGTCGACGGATATCGGCGCCACGCCGTCGATCGTGTTGTCGATCACGTCGACCGTTCCGCTGACTTCGATCCCGCTGGCCATGTACGTCGCGTCCGCCCCGCTGTCGAGGACCTGGTTGCGGCGGATCATCGCGGTGGTCGATTCCGCCACGATCCCGGAGAGGCGGTTGCCTTCGACCCGGTTGTCCTCGATCACGTGCCCGCCGCCGCCGTCGATTTGGATGCCGGTCTGGAACCCGCGCACATTGCAGTGGCGCACGACGGTGTTGAGGCGGCCCAGTGACGCGATGCCGGTGGCCTGGGTGGTCGGACCGGCCTGGAGACCGCCGATCTTGAAGCCGTTGCAGTCGATCGTGACGTTGTTGGCGTTCACGACGATCACGGCGCCGCTGGCCTGCGGGGAAGCCAGGTCACTCGTGAGGCACCACGTTCCCTGAGAGGAGAGCACCGCGGGCAGCGACGTGATGACGCCGGTGCAGCTGTCGTAGCTGCCTGCGGCGCGGGCGGTGCCCGCCGAGGCGGCGGCGACGACGGTGGCGAAAGCCAGGACATGGATCAGGCGCATGCAGGGTGGCTCCTTCGGGGACGAGGTCGACGGGTCGGCGACGGCGCAGCCTACCGGTACCGTTTTCACGCCGGCAACCGCCCGCCCGGGCAGCCACGGCCGGCAGGGCGGTGCCTATACTGGCGCCCCGCCTCCCGACCTTCACGGAATCGTCATGTCCGGACTCATGCTCGTCCTCGCCGCTGCCGGCGCCGTCGTACTCGCCGTCGCCACCATGCTTTTCTTCTGGGTCCTCGGCCTGCGCCGGGTCGTGCCGGTGAACGAGGTCCACATCGTGCAGACGCGCAAGAACACCGTGTCGTACGGCAAGGGCTTCGACAGCAACACCTACTACGAATGGCCGTCGCGCATTCCGATGATCGGCCTGATGCGCGTGACGCTGCCGGTGTCGAACTTCGCGATCGACCTGCCGGATTACGCGGCGTACGACAAGGAGCGCGTGCCGTTCCTGGTGCACGTGATGGCGTTCTTCCGGATCAGCGATTCGAACACGGCCGCGCAGCGCGTCGCGTCGTTCGCCGAACTGCAGGAGCAGCTGACGGCGATCG
>CAMPHE010000071.1 GCA_946885815.1 uncultured Arenimonas sp. | reverse complement strand
GCTGCGTGGCCGCCGGCTCGTCGGCCTCGTTGTGGCCGTGGCGGCGGTAGCAGACGAGGTCGAGCACGATGTCGCGACCGAATTCGCGGCGGTAGTCGAACGCGACCTGCGCGCAGAACGCGACCGCTTCCGGGTCGTCGCCGTTCACGTGCAGCACCGGGGCGCCGATGATCTTCGCCGGGTCGGTGCTGTAGAGCGTCGAACGGGCGTCGTCCGGGCGGCTGGTCGTGAAGCCGACCTGGTTGTTGACGACGATGTGCACCGTGCCGCCGACCGCGAAGCCGCGGGCCTGCGACATCTGGAACAGCTCCATCACGACGCCCTGGCCGGCGAACGCGGCGTCGCCGTGGATCACGATCGGCATCACCTGCTGCCGCGCCGCGTCCTCGCGGCGCATCTGCCGGGCGCGCACCGATCCGGCCACGACCGGCGCCACGATCTCGAGGTGCGAAGGATTGAACGCCAGCGCGAGGTGCACCGGTCCCCCGGGTGTCGCGACGTCGGCGCTGAAGCCCATGTGGTACTTCACGTCGCCGCTGTGCGCCGGGTCGTCGGTATGTTCGAACTTGCCTTCGAATTCCGCGAACAGCTTCAGCGGCGGCTTGCCGAGCGTGTTCACCAGCACGTTCAGGCGGCCGCGATGGGCCATGCCGATCACGACATCCCTGACGCCATGCTGCCCGCCGCGGCGGATCAGCACGTCCATCATCGGGATCAGCGAATCGCCGCCTTCCAGCGAGAACCGCTTCTGGCCGACGTATTTCGTGTGCAGGTACCGCTCCAGGCCCTCGGCGGCGGTCAGCCGCTCCAGCAGGCGGGTCTTCTCCGCCGCGTCGAAGCCGAACCGGCCGGCGGCGCCTTCCAGCCGCTTCTGCATCCAGCGACGCTGCGTCGCGTCGCTGATGTGCATGAACTCGGCGCCGATGCTGCCGCAGTACGTGGCCCGCAGCTTCGCGAGCAGTTCGCCCAGCGTGAAGCGCTCGCCCTCGAACCAGGTGTCCACCGCGAACTCGCGCGACAGGTCGGCGTCGGTGAGGCCGTGGAACGCGAGGTCCAGGTCGGGTGCGTCGGGGCGGCCCATCATCCCGAGCGGATCGAGCTTCGCGGCGAGGTGGCCCCGCGAGCGATAGGCCGTGACCAGCTTGCCCGCCAGCGTCTGGCCACGCGCCATGGATTCGTCGGCCGGGGCGCCACGGCCGCCGTCGCGTGCCGCGGCCTGCACGGCTGCCATCACCGCCGAATGCGGGACGTCGCCGGCCTCGCGGCCCCGGAAACCGTCGAACCAGCTTTTCCAGCTCGCGGGGACACTGTCGGGGTCGACCAGGTACTGCTCGTACAGGTCTTCGAGGTAGGCGGCGTTCCCGCCGGCGAACTGAGAGGTCTGCTTGAACTGCTTGATCAGACTGTCCACGACCCTGGCCTGGCCCGTTGGGGAACGGGTAAGTGATTGAAAGGAAGGAAAAGTAGGGCGCGTCGCCGGACAGGCGACAAGGCCGCCAAGTATACCCGCCGGTATGGGCGCACTGGAACCCGCGCCGCGTCGCGGCCCGCCGTCAGATGCCCAGCGCGCGCAGCTCGCTGCACGGCCGCGAGCGTTCCCAGACACGCCCGAAATGGTCGGTCAGCTGTCGCGTGCGCGCCGGCTGCGCCGGGCTCCAGTCGCCCTCGAAGCGACTGCCGAGCAGCCGGAAGAGGTAGCCGTCGCGGTCGTTGGCGACGAACGCGGACGGGTACTGGTGGTCGACCGGGTCGACCGGCGTGCGGAACACGAACACCGAACTCAGCCGCTGCGCCAGCGCCAGCAGCGGATGCCCGGCGCCGAGCACGGTCGCCGGCTCCTGCAGCAGCACGTGCACCCGGCCGGCGCGGCCGGACACCGCGTAGGCGCGCAGCGCGTCGACGACGTCCGGGTGGCCGTAGAGCGACGGCTCGAGGTCGCGCGTGTAGATCCACAGTTCGCGCCGCGCCGCCTGCACCAGCGCGACCGTCGCGGCGATCGCGGCCTGCACGCCGTCGATCTCGGCGACCGGCTGCGACGGGCCGCGCGGCGGGATGCCGTGTTCCGGCGGTCGCATCGGCTCGATCGCGCGGCGCATCGCCTGGTGTTCGATGCCGGCTTCCATGAAGCGCGGACCCTCGGGGCTGAAGCCGTGGCGCGCGTAGAACGATTCGGCGCTGACCTGCGCGTTGAGCCGCACCTCGTCCCAGCCCTGCGCGCGCGCCGCGTCGACGAGCGCCACGAGCATCGCGTCGCCGACACCGCGCCCACGCCACTCGCGCAACACCGCCATGCGGCCGATCTTCCGTTCCGGTGTCAGGCGACCGGTGCCGATCGGGCGCCCGTCGGGATCCCGCGCGATCACGTGCCGGCAGTGCGGGTCGAGTTCGTCGTGCTCTTCGTCGAGCGGAACCTTCTGTTCGAGCACGAACACCGTTTCCCGGATCGCCAGCAGCTCGGCCTGGTCGGTCGCGAAATCGGCGGGTTCGACACGGAAATCCTGCGGGTTCATGGCATCACCGGCGGCGTGGCCTCTGCAGATGATAGTGGCCCTGCGCGACGAGGGCGTGCAGCGCGGCGCGGCCGTCGTCGTCGAGCGCGGCGACGTCGGCGGCGTCGAGCGAAGCCCCGGCGGCCAGCCGCTTCGCCGCGCCGACGCCCATCACGTACGCGAGCCCGCTGGCGTGGAGGCGGGCGCGGCGGCCTTCGCGCGCCCAGGCGTGGCGCGCATGCGGGTGGCGCAGCAGCCGGCCCCCGGCCGCGAGCGCCTTCGCGACGGCCGCCGGCGACGGCGGGCGGGCCGGACGGGGCAGATCGCCGGCCGCGCGGTACTGCGTGGCGAACCGGCCGAACCAGCGGCGCAGCGCCGCGTCGTCGAGGTCGCGCAGCGGCTGCAGCGCGGCGCGCACCCGCGCGAACGCGGCGTCGTCGATCTCGTGCGGATCGGCCGGCGGCTGCAGGTCGGGATCGGCGTAGCGCCGCTCTTCAGGCAGGGACGCCGCCAGTTCCTCGACGAAATCGAGCATGAGTTCCGACTGCGACGGCGCGCGCATCCCGATCGAGAACGTCAGGCACGCGTCCTCGGCGACGCCGTGGTGCGGCACGCCCGGCGGCAGGTAGAGCATGTCGCCGGGCGCCAGCACCCAGTCGTGGTCGGGCGTGAACTCGCGCAGCAGCTTCAGCTCGGCGTCGTCGCGGAACGCCGTAGGCGCGCCCGGGCGCGCGTCGATCCGCCAGCGGCGGTGGCCGTGTGCCTGCAGCAGGAACACGTCGTACTGGTCGACATGCGCGCCGACGGATCCCCCCGGCGCCGCGAAGCTGACCATGATGTCGTCGAGGCGCCACGACGGCAGGAAATCGAACGCGGCGAGCAGCGCGCGCACGTCCATGTCCCATTTGTCGACGTCCTGCACCAGCAGCGTCCAGTCGCGCCGCGGCAGCGCCGGAAACTCGTCCTCGGCGAACGGGCCGTTGCGCAGCGTCCAGCGATCCGTGCCGCGGTCATGCATCACCAGGCGGGCGAGCGCGGCGTCCTCGCAGGCCAGACCGGCGAGATCCTCGGGCGAGATCGGCGACTCGAAGCCCGGGAACGCGCCGCGGACCAGCAGCGGGCGCTTTTGCCAGCAATCGCGCAGGAACCGCGCGGGCGTCATGCCGAGCGGCTGGCCGGCACGGCCGGCGGTTTCGATCGGGATCGCGACGTTCATTCTTTCCGACGCGTCGACATCTCAGATGTCCCGCGCCAGACGCGCCGCGAGGCCGAGGTAGGTGGCGGGGGTCAGGTCCGCGAGACGGGCTTTCGCATCGGCCGGCAGGTCGAGGCCGTCGATGAACGCGCGCATCGATTCCGCGGTGATGCCTTGGCCGCGCGTCAGCGCCTTCAGCTGCTCGTAGGGGTTCGGCAGGCCGTGGCGGCGCATCACGGTCTGCACCGGCTCGGCGAGGACTTCCCACGCCGCGTCGAGATCGGCGGCGAGGCGTTCGTCGTTGGCGCTGAGCTTGCCGAGCCCGCGCTGCAGCGCGTCTAGCGCGACCAGCGAATGGCCGAACGCGGTGCCCAGCGCGCGCAGCACCGTCGAGTCGGTGAGGTCGCGCTGCCAGCGGCTGACCGGCAGCTTCTCGGCGAAATGGCCGAGCAGCGCGTTGGCGAGGCCGAAATTGCCTTCGGCATTCTCGAAATCGATCGGGTTCACCTTGTGCGGCATCGTCGAACTGCCGACTTCGCCGGCCTTCACCGCCTGGCGGAAATAGCCGAGCGAGATGTAACCCCAGACGTCGCGGCACAGGTCGACCAGGATCGTGTTGATCCGCCGCTGCGCGTCGCAGATCTCGGCGATGCCGTCGTGGGGCTCGATCTGCGTCGTGTACGGATTGAAGTCGAGCCCCAGCGACACGACGAAGCGCCGCGCCAGCGCCGGCCAGTCGACGTCCGGATAGGCGACCACATGCGCGTTGTAGTTGCCCACCGCGCCATTGATCTTGCCGGGGAACGGGATGCGCGCCAGCGTCTCGACCTGGCGCTGCAGGCGCGCGACGACATTGGCGAGTTCCTTGCCCACCGTCGTGGGCGACGCGGTCTGGCCGTGCGTGCGCGACAGCATCGGCCGCGCCGCGTGGCCATGGGCCATCCCGCGCAGCGTGTCGACGATCTGCGCCGTGCGCGGCGCGATCACGGTCGCGACCGCCTCCTTCAGCATCAGCGCGTACGAGAGGTTGTTGATGTCCTCGCTGGTGCACGCGAAATGCACGAACTCCAGCGCCGGCCCGAGCCCGGCATCGTCGCGCAGGCGTTCCTTGATGAAGTATTCGACGGCCTTGACGTCGTGGTTGGTCGTGCGCTCGATGTCCTTGACCCGCGCGGCGTCGGCGACTGTCAGGCCCGACGCGAGGGCGCGCAGGCGCGCCTCGGCTTCGGCACCGAACGGCGCCAGCTCGACGATGCCCGGTTCGGCCGCGAGCGCGAGCAGCCATTCGATCTCGACACGCACGCGGGCCCGGATCAGGCCGTATTCCGAGAAGATCGGCCGCAGCGCCTCGACCTTGGCGGCATAGCGGCCGTCGAGCGGGGACAGGGCGGTGAGGGCGGACTCGGACATGCGCGGGGCTCGTGCGGCGGGGGCTGCATTCTACTGCCGATGGTGCGGAGCCACCGACGGGACGCGGACGGGCCCGGGCGTATGCTCGGCCGATCGCCCTGCCGGAGTACGCCGATGCCCAGCCCCCGACGATCGCCCGCGACGCGCACCGAGCGCGACAGCCTCGGCGAACTGCAGGTGCCGGCCGATGCGCTCTACGGCGCGCAGACCTGGCGGGCGGTGCAGAACTTCCCCATTTCCGGGCTGCCCATGCCGCGCGGGTTCCTGCGCGCGCTCGGGCTGATCAAGGCCGCCGCCGCCGAGGCGAACGCCGCGCTCGGGCATCTGCCCGCGGACGTCGCCGCGGCGATCGGCTCGGCGGCGAAGCAGGTGGCGGCGGGGGACCTCGACGGCCAGTTCCCGGTCGACGTGTTCCAGACCGGCTCCGGCACGTCGAGCAACATGAACGCGAACGAGGTGATCGCGACCCTCGCGACGCGAACGCTGGGGCGCCCGGTGCATGCGAACGACCAGGTCAACATGGGCCAGAGTTCCAACGACGTGGTGCCGACGGCGATCCAGGTCTCGGCGGCGCTGGCGTGCCGCGAAGACCTGTTGCCGGCGCTCGCCCACCTGCGCCGCACGATCGACCGCCGCGCGGTGAAGTTCGGCCGCGTCGTCAAGACCGGCCGCACGCACCTGATGGACGCGATGCCGCTGACGCTAGCGCAGGAACTGGGCGCGTGGTCGTCGCAGCTGCGCGGCGCGGGCGATCGCATCGACGACACCCTCGCGCGCGTGGTCCGGCTGCCGATCGGCGGCACCGCCGTGGGCACCGGCATCAACGCCCACCCGCAGTTCGGGCGCCGCGTCGCGCGTGCGCTTTCGAAGCTTTCGGGCGCGCGCTTCGCGCAGGCCGACGACCTGTTCGAAGGCATCGCCGCGCAGGACCGCGCCGTGGAGCTTTCGGGCCAGCTCAACGCGCTCGCCGTCGCGCTGATGAAGATCGGCAACGACCTGCGCTGGATGAACTCGGGGCCGCTCGCGGGCCTCGGGGAAATCGAACTGCCGGCACTGCAGCCGGGCAGCTCGATCATGCCGGGCAAGGTCAATCCGGTCGTGCCCGAAGCGGTGTGCATGGTCTGCGCGCAGGTGATGGGGAACCACGTGACGGTGACGGTCGGTGGCGCCAGCGGCAATTTCCAGCTCAACGTGATGCTGCCGGTGATCGCCCACAACCTGCTGCAGTCGATCGAACTGCTGTCGAACGCGATGCGCGTGCTGGCGGATTCGGCGATCGCGGGGTTCACGGTGCGCACCGACCGCCTGCGCGAGGCGCTGGACCGCAACCCGATCCTGGTGACGGCGCTGAACCCGGTGATCGGCTACGAGAAGGCGGCGGCGATCGCCAAGCAGGCGTATCGGGAGGGGCGGCCGGTGCTGGACGTGGCCCGGGAAGCGACCGGCCTGCCGGAGAAGGAACTTCGTGCGCTGCTGGATCCGGGCCGGCTCGCGGCCGGCGGCATCCACGGCGGCCCGGGCGGCGGCGGCTGAGGGCCGCCGCGCCGGGTCACGCCTACTGGAGCTGGACTTCGTGCATGCAGTCGTCGACGTCGTCCTGCGACATGTCGGCATACGGCGCGAATGCCGGCACCGCATCCGCCAACGCCTGCTGCTGCGCGAGCAGTGCCGGCAGCGTGGCGCAGAGCTTCTTCGCCTCGGCCTCGATGCCTTGCGTCGACGCGCGGATCTTCGCTTCCACGTCCGCCTCGTCGGCACCGCTGAACACGCCGGCGACCGCGGCGGCCGCCGCATCCTTGGCGACCTGCGCTCCCATCAGCCCGACCCGGGCCCCGTCCTGCGCGACACGGATCACGGCTTCGCGGTAGGCGAGCGCCACTTTCCGCTGCGCCGGATCCATCGCCACCGCGACGCCGTCGATGAGCAGCACGCCGTCGGGGGTCAGTTCCGCCTTCGGCAGGTCGCCGACCGTCTGCAGGGGCAGGTTCTCCGTTTCCATTTCCTGGCGTACTTCGTCGACGACGGTGTCGGCCAGGCTGGAGATCAGGCCGTTGCCGGCACCCCGGGCCTGGCCGCCGTCGCCGTCGCCGCACGCGGCCAGCAGCAGCGCGGTGGTCACGGCGAGCAGCGTCTGTCGGATCTTCATCGCATTCTCCGGTGAGGGCGGGGCGGCGGTGCCGCCCCGGGGGTTCAGCCTTCGTCGCGCCAGCGGCGCAGGCGGATGGCGAGCGCGATCATCGCGATGCCGATCACCGCGCCGATCCACACGTCGGCATGGGCGAGCACTTCCCAGCTGGACGTCACGTCGACCATGCCCGCGAAGTCCTTCGGGCCATCGAAGTCGCTGTGCGCGCCATCGGCGATCGTCGGGATCCAGGTGCCCGGGAACACGCTCGCCAGGCCGCGGTAGATCACGTACCAGATCTTGTCGTGGGCGATCGTGATGCCGGGGAAGATGTCGGTGAAGCTGAACATCGCGCCGGCCAGCAGCGGCAACGCCGTCGCCCAGATGAACGGTACGCGTCGCGCCCACGCCGAGCAGAGCATCAGCCAGCCCAGCGTCGGCAGGGCCCACAGCATCTGCACCGGCAGCGCCGCGAGAACCGTCGCCACGACCCGGAACGGGTGCGAGTACGTGATCATGTCGGTGGCGCCGGGCACGCCGGACACCGCGGCCGTCACCAGCATGATCAGCCAGAGCGCGACGCCGAGCACGAGCCCGATCGCGAGCGCCAGCAGCGGCGCCAGCAGGATCGCCCAGGCGGCCTTCGACAGCACCATCTGCGTGTCGGTCAGCGGCATCGACTTCCAGAACAGGATGCT
>CAMPHE010000070.1 GCA_946885815.1 uncultured Arenimonas sp. | reverse complement strand
CGTAGTTCGCGCAGCCCGAATCGAGGCAGACGACGAGCGACGGCTTGCCGATGCGCCCGGCGAGGTGGTCGACATGGAACGGCAGGTCGTAGCTGCCCGATTCCTCGCACGCCTCGATCAGGATCACGCAGCGGCTGTGCGGCAGCCCCTGCTCCTGCAACGCGCGGATCGCCGCCAGCGAGCCGAACATCGCGTAGCCGTCGTCGGCGCCGCCGCGGCCGTAGAGCTTGTCGCCCTTGAGCACCGGGGTCCACGGCCCGAGATCGTCGGCCCAGCCGGTCATTTCCGGCTGCTTGTCGAGATGACCGTAGAGCAGCACGCAGTCGTCGCCTTCACCCGGAACCTCGATGAAGATCAGCGGCGTGCGGCCTTCGAGTTCCACCACCTCCACCGTCATGCCGGGAATCGGCTGCGCTTTCGCCCACGCCTCGAACTGGCGGACCGCCGCGTCCATGTAGCCGTTCTCGCGCCACTGCGCGTCGAACATCGGCGACTTGTTCGGGATCCGGATGTACTCGACCAGCTGCGGGACGATGTCGCCATCCCAGGCGTCGGCGACGAAACGTTCGATCTTGGCGGTGTCCATGGCGGTTTCCGGGGAAGCGGACGCCGATTTTACCCCGTTCGGCCCGGTCGCCGTCCCGCGCCCGGGTACGAACGCGCCGACAGCGGCCGGAGCGTGGTTCGGAGCCGTCGTCGCGACGTTCGGCGATGGGGTGCGGCCGGCACGCGTTCGCACACTGGGCTCGCCGTCGCGCGTCGCGGCGGTCCCCTCATCGCCCACTGGAGCAACGCCATGAAGACTTCCCTTTCCGTGCTGTCCGTCCTGCTCGCGGCGCTCTTCGCCGCGCCCGTCGCCGCCGAAGGACCGGTGGACATCAATACCGCGGACGCGGTGACGCTCGAGCGCGAACTCGACGGCATCGGCCCGAGCAAGGCGCAGGCGATCGTCGCCCACCGCGAACAGCACGGTGCGTTCCGCAGCGCCGACGAGCTGGGCGAGGTGAAGGGCATCGGCCTCGCCACGATCGAACAGAACCGCGAACGGATCGTGGTCGGCGCCGACGCCGCCAACGCCACGGCGCCGCCGGCGGCGCCGGTCGCTCCCGCGGCGCCGGCTGCCGCCGCGCCCGCCCCGACCGGCAGCCGCTGATCCGCCGCCATCCGGCCCGGCCGTCGTGGCCGGGCCGCCACCGGGAGCCCGCCGTGGATGCGATCGCCTCGCCGCCGGATCCGAACGCGACGCCGGTCACGCAGTCCCCGCTCGCGGGTCGCCTGCATCTGGTCGGCGTCTCGACGATGTACCGCCGAGCCGTTTTCGACGACGACGAGGCGGCTCGCGTCGTCGCGCGCGCCCATGGCGTGCGCTGGCTGTGGCGCGATTCGCAGGTGCTGGCATGGGTGCTGCTGCCGGCACAGTGGCAGGCGCTGCTGAAGCTCGGCGACCGCGAACGGCTGCCGGCGCTGATGGGCCGGTTCAAGGGATCGACGTCGCGCGGCGTCGAGGCGCGCCATCGCGTCAACGGCTGGCTGTGGGCGCGCGGTTTCAGCGATCGCGCACTGGCGGACGGCGACGATCCACTCGCGGTCGCGCGGCGACTCGTCGCGGCGCCGGTGCAGGCCGGGCTGGTCGCCCGCGTCGGCGACCACGCGTACTGGGACTCGACGTGGCTGCGCTAGACTCGCGGCATGCGCCTGCTGCACCTGCCCGCGAACGAATACCGCCGCGAACGCTGGCGCAACGAATGCGGCTGGACGCGCGAGATCTTCCGGCATCCGGAGGGTTCCGGCGACTGGCAGTGGCGCGCCTCGATCGCCGAGATCGACCACGACGCGCCGTTCTCCACGTTTCCCGGCTGCGATCGCGAACTGGTGCTGCTCGCCGGAGAAGGCATGCGGCTGGTCTTCGACGACGACGATGGCGGGACGGTGGCGCTGGCGCCCCCGCACGATCGCCTGCGCTTCGCGGGCGAACGCCCGCTGCATGCCGAGCTGGTCGACGGCCCGACGCACGACTTCAACCTGATGTGGAAGCGCGACGCCGTGACGGCCACGCTGCTGCACCGGCCACTCGTCGGGCCGATGGTGTTCTTCGCCGAACCCGGCGTCACGTGGCTGGCCTACCTGATGCAGGGCCAGGCGCAGTTCAAGGACCTCGCGCGGCCCCTGCACCTCGCGCAGTTCGACAGCGTCCTGCTGCTGCCCGATGCCGACGGCCCGTCGCGGCTGATCCTCGAAGGCGGCGGCGAACTGCTGCTCGCGAAAATCGAACCGCCCGTGCCCGCCGCCCCCTCCCTGTAGGAGCGGCTTCAGCCGCGAACCACGTACGGCCCCTGCGCGTTCGCGTCGCGGCTGAAGCCGCGCCTACGCCGACGTCGCCTTCACCGGTCGTCGCGCGTCCAGACCGCGCCGTCTTCCACCACCACCGGAAACGTCCGCACCGGCAGGTAGGCCGGCGCGCACAGCGCCTCGCCGGTCTTCAGGTCGAAACGCGCGCCGTGCAGCACGCATTCGATCGTGTCGCCCTCCAGCGTGCCGGCGCTGAGTTCGAAATCCTCGTGCGTGCAACGGTCCTCGACCGCGTAATGCTCGCCGTCGAGGTTCGTCACCAGGATCGGCGTGTCGCCGTCCCACGCCACGCGGTGTTCGCCCGGCAGCAGCTCGGACGTCGCGCAGACGCGGATCCAGCCCATCGAGACGTCGGTCAAAGGTTTTTCTCCAGCACTTCGAAACGCAGGTCGTCGCGCCGCGGCAGCCCGAAGCGCGCGTCGCCGTACGGGAACGGCTTGCGCACGCCGGTGCGCCGGTAGCCGCGCCGTTGGTAGAAGGCGATGAGTTCGTCGCGCAGGTCGATGACCGTCATCGCCATCGTGCGCTGGCCGAACTCGTCGCGGGCGATGCGCTCGGCTTCGGCGAGCACCCGCTTGCCGATGCCGCCGCCCTGCAGGCCCGGCACGACCGAGAACATGCCGAAATAGCCGGCCCCGTCCTCGACCGCGACGTGCGCGCAGGCGACCAGCGCCTCGTCGCGATGCGCGAGCAGGATCCGGCTGCGCGGCCGCGCCAGCTGCGCCAGCACGTCGTCGGGCCCCGTGCGGCGCCCGTCGAGGAAATCGGCTTCGGTCGTCCAGCCGATGCGGCTCGCGTCGCCGCGATACGCGGATTCGACGAGCGCGACGATCGCCGCGACGTCGTCTCCGGTCGCGGCGCGGAAAGTGAGCGGCGGGAAATCGTCGGCCGTCATCGGCAGGACCGGGGCGGAGGAACCGCCATGATCGCCGAATCGGCCGCTGCGGTCAGCGGGCGCGGGCCATCGGCATCGTCCCGCCGTCGCGCGCGATCGCCAGCCGCGCGAGCGCATAGGCGGTTTCCTGCACTTCCTCGCGGGCCCGGCCGCTGCCGGAATTGGACATCGCCGCGACCACGAGGCCGTGCCGCGGCAGGACCATCAGGAACGCGGCCGCGCCCGGCTGCGCGCCACCGTGATGCCAGAGCGTCACCGGGCGGTCGGGGCCCAGCAGCCGCACCGACTCGTCGATCCGCCAGCCGAGCGCGTAGTTCTCCGGGTTCATCGAACCGTCGGCCAGCGGTTGCCGCGTGGTCATCGCGTCGCGCGCCGGGGCCGACAGCAGCGGGCCGTCGAGCACCGCGGTGCCGAAGCGCACGAGGTCGGTCGGCGTCGACACGAGCCCGCCGCCGGCGATCTTGTAGCTCGAGTCGATCGGCCAGGCCGGCGTGTAGCGGCCGTCCTGCGCCTGGTAGAACGCCACGCGGCCGGCCATCGGCCCCGGCGCGTCGACCGCCGTGCCGGTCATCCCGGCCGGGTCGAACACGGAATCGCGCAGCAGCGAACGGAAGTCGTCGCCGCTCGCGCCCTCCAGCGCCCGCGCCAGCAGCGAATAGCCGAACGTCGAGTACTGGAAGCCGGTGCCGGGCGCGAAGCGCAGCGGATCGTCGACGAACATCGACAGGCCCTCGGCGACGCTGGCGTAGGGACGCCGCGAGTAGTTCTCGTGCCAGCCCATCCACCACTGCGGCACGCGCGAGTAGTGGCGGATGCCGGCCTGGTGCGACGCCAGCTGGCGCGCCGTCAGCGGCGCGATGTGCGCCGGCAGGTCCGGCAGAACGTCCGACAGCGGTGCGTCGAGATCCAGCGCGCCGGTCTCGGCGAGGCGCATCATCGCCACCGCCGTGATCGGCTTGGCGAGGCTGCCCGTACGGTAACGCGACGCGGTCGTCGCGGCGACGCCGCGTTCGATGTCGGCGAACCCGCTGACGCCGGCCCAGCGGACGTCGCCACCCCATGCGATCGCCGCGGACACCGACGGCAGACCGGCCCGGGACCGACCCGCGGCCACCGCGGCCGCGAAGTCCGACGCGAGCGCCGGCGGCAGGCCGGCGGCATCCATGGGGTCGACCGCGGCGGGGACCGCCGGTATCGGCGTGTCCGGTACGAACCAGCGGCCGAAGAAGACCAGGTTCGGGCCGAGCAGCACGGCGGCCACCAGCAGGAAGCGCAGCGCGTGGCGCGTCAGGCGGCGGCGCCACGAAGGCCTGGCGGGGCGGGGAGGCGAAGAGGGCGTGGACATGGCGGCTCCGATCGGGATGCCGCCAGTCTGGCGGCTCGCGGCCGCCGATCGTCCTGCCGCAAGTCAGGTCCCGGGCTGCCGGAAGTCACCCGAGCAGCTTGCGCACCTTCTCGATCGCCGTGCCGAGCGCCTCGACCTCGACATGCGTGTTGTAGAACGCGAGCGACGCGCGGCATGTGGCCGGCACGCCGAGGTGCGCCATCAGCGGGTGCGCGCAGTGGTGGCCGGCGCGCACCGCGACGCCTTCCAGGTCGAGCAGCGTCGCGAGGTCGTGCGCGTGCGCGCCGTCGACGAGGAAGCTGATCACCGCCGCCTTGCCCGGCGCGGTGCCGAGGATGCGCAGCCCGGGGATCGCCGCCAGCCGCTCCGTCGCCACCGCCAGCAGCGCCTGCTCGCGCGCCTCGATGTGTTCCATGCCGATGTCGCGCAGGTAATCGACCGCGGCACCGAGTCCGACGACGCCGGCGATGTTCGGCGTGCCCGCCTCGAACACGTGCGGCGGTTCGTTGAACACGGTGTCCTCGAACCGCACCTCGCGGATCATCTCGCCGCCGCCGAGGAACGGCGGCATCTGCTTCAGCAGTTCGCGACGGCCCCACAGCGCGCCGGTGCCGGTGGGGCCGAGCATCTTGTGGCCGGTGAAGGCGTAGAAGTCGCAGCCGAGCGCGGCGATGTCGACCGCGCGATGCGGCAGCGCCTGCGACCCGTCGACGAGCGTGACGATGCCGCGCCGCCGCGCCTCCCGGCAGATTCCGGCGACGGGGTTCACCGTGCCGAGCACGTTCGAGACATGGGCGAAGGCCAGCAGCTTCACGTCGCCGGTCAGCTTCGCGCGCAGGTCGTCGAGATCGAGCGAACCGTCCGGCATGAGTTCGACCACGGCGATCTTCGCGCCGGTACGCTTCGCGACCAGCTGCCACGGCACGATGTTGGCGTGGTGCTCCATCCGCGTCAGCAGGATCGTGTCGCCCTCGCGCAGGCGGGGCAGGGCCCAGCTGTACGCGACGAGGTTGATCGCGAACGTCGTGCCCGAGGTGAGCACCAGTTCGTCGGCCGGCACGCCGACGAACGCGGCGAGCTTGCGGCGCGCGCCTTCGTAGGCCTCGGTCGCCTCGCTGCCGAGCGCGTGCATCGCGCGCGACACGTTGGCGTTGTGCTCGCGGTAGAAAGCATCGACGGCGCGGATCACCGCCTGCGGCTTCTGCGACGTGTTGGCGGAATCGAGATAGACCAGCGGCTTGCCGTGCACCTGGCGCGTGAGCACCGGGAACTGCGTGCGGATCGCCAGCCAGTCGGGGCGCGGCACGGCGTTCATCGGTCGGCTCCATGGCCGGCCGCGGACCCGGTCGTCCGTTCCAGCGTCGCGGCCAGCACGTCGCCGAGCGACGCCGCGAGCGCGGCATCTTCGAGCATCGCCAGCGGCTCGCGCAGGAACGCCTGCACCAGCAGCCGGCGCGCGTCGGCGCGCGGCAGGCCGCGGCTGCGCAGGTAGAACAGCGCCGTCTCGTCGAGCGTGCCGACGGTCGCGCCGTGCGCGGCCTTCACCTCGTCGGCGTGGATCACCAGTACCGGCTGCGTGTCGATCTCGGCCGCGTCCGACAGCAGCAGGTTGCGACTCGACAGCGCGGCGTCGCTGCCGTCGGCGCCGGCATCGATGCGGATGCCGCCATGGAAGACGACGCGGCCGCGCGCGTCCGCGAGGCCGCGCCACGGCAGCGTGCAGCGCGTGTCCTTCGCCTGGTGGACGATGTCGAGGCGTGTGTCGACGTGGCGGCGCCCGTCGGCGAGCAGCACGCCGCCGGCGTGCAGCGCCGCGCGTTCACCCTGCAGCGCGACGTTGAACTCGTGCCGCGCCAGTGCCGCGCCGAGTTCGAGATCGACCCGTCGATACGTGGCGTCGGAGGCGAGCACCGCGTCGGTGCGGGCCAGCGTTGTCGCGCCGGCGTCCTCGGCCTGCACGCGCGCGTGCACCAGGGTCGCGCCGCGGCCGACGTGCGCGTGCAGCAGGTGGTTCGCGAGATGGCGATGCGTGCCGGCGCCGAGGTGGTGCTCGACGACCGATACGCGGGCGCCCTGCCGCAGCTCGACCAGGTGCCGCAGATGCGTCGCCGCATCGGGCCCCGGGGCGCCGACGAACACGATGTGCACCGGCGGGGCGACGACCGTTTCCGCGGGGACGCGCAGCAGCACGCCTTCGGTCGCGAGCGCGGCGTTCAGCCACGCGAACACGTCGGCATCGCCGTCGAACCGCCGGGCGAGCACGCCGACCGCGCGCGCATCGTCGCCCGCCAGCGCCGCCGACAGCGGCCGGAGATCCACTTCGGAGGGGAGGCCGGTGGCGTCCGACAGTCCAGGGTCGTGGCGGCCGTTGACGAAGACCAGCCGCGGCGACGGAATCGCCGCGAGCCGCGCCGGGTCGACCGTGACCGCCACCATGTCGTCCGCGAACGCGCGCGCGGCGAGTGCGCGCAGCGAGGTGTATTTCCACGCTTCCGCGCGCGGGCCGGGCAGGCCGGACGCGAGCGCCGCGTCCAGCGCGGCGCGTCGCGGCGCGGCGAGGCCGTGCGCATCGCGAAGCGCTGGCGGCAGACGCTCGAACCGCGCGGCGAGGGAAGGCAGCAGCGCGCTCATCGGCCGGCGGGCGCCTCCGGCGCGATGCGGTCCTTCACCCAGGCGTAGCCGTGTTCCTCGAGCTGCAGCGCGAGCTCCGGGCCGCCGCTCTCGACGATGCGGCCGTCGGCGAGCACGTGCACGACGTCGGGGCGGATGTAGTCGAGCAGCCGCTGGTAATGCGTGATCACGATGAACGCGCGGTCGGGCGAGCGCATCAGGTTGACGCCGTCGGCGACCGCCTTGAGCGCGTCGATGTCGAGGCCCGAATCGGTTTCGTCGAGGATCGCCAGCTTCGGTTCCAGCAGCGCGAGCTGGAAGATCTCGTTGCGCTTCTTCTCGCCGCCGCTGAAGCCCTCGTTCACCGCGCGGTGCAGCAGCTCGTCCTTCAGATGCAGCACGGCGAGCTTCTCGCGCACGCGCTTGAGGAACTGCATCGAATCGAGCTCCGGCTCGCCGCGCGCGCGCCGCTGCGCGTTGAGCGCCGCGCGCAGGAAATAGGTGTTGTTCACGCCCGGGATCTCGACCGGGTACTGGAACGCGAGGAACACGCCGGCGGCCGCGCGCTCTTCCGGCTCGAGCGCGAGCAGGTCGACGCCGTCGAGCGTCACCGACCCCTGCGTGACCTCGTAGCCCTCGCGGCCGGCGACGATGTTGCCGAGCGTCGACTTGCCGGCACCGTTCGGACCCATGATCGCGTGGACTTCGCCGGGGCGGACCGTCAGCGACAGCCCGTCCAGGATGTCCTTGCCGGCGACGCGGGCGTGGAGGTTTTCGATCTTCAGCATGG
>CAMPHE010000069.1 GCA_946885815.1 uncultured Arenimonas sp. | reverse complement strand
CTCACGGTGCTCGCACGTGGGTTCCGCGATGTTCGGTACAAGCCGGCGCGTGCCGGCACCAAAGGAGAACGTCATGGCCGATCGCGACTCGAAGACTTCCCACGGCGACCGCACCGCCCCGCGCACCGGGGGCCAGCAGCGGGACGAAGGCAACCGTCAGCAGGGTGGCCAGCCCGGCGACGACCAGCGCGGCCAGCGCCGCGGCGTGCAGGAAGACGACCGCGGCGAGCGCCTCGACGTCACCGGCGAGCGCGGGACTGAAGGCAACCGCCAGGAAGGCAACAAGGACAAGCAGCGCGGCGGCGGCGACGAACGCCAGCAGCAGCTCCGCAACCACGGGCAGCAGGGCGGCAAGACCGCGCGCAACGACAACGAATGACGGAGGCGACCCCATGACCGGCCAACGCAACGACACCGGCAACCGAGACAACACCGGCCCGAACCGCGCCGCGACGTCGGTCGACGACCGCGCCGCCCGCGTGCGCGACGACGGCCGCCGCGACACCGACCTGGACGACGACCGCACCGACCAGCGCATGGCCGCGCAGCGCGAAGCCAATCGCCAGGCCGCCATCGCCACGCCGCAGGACGGCGTGCAGATCGACCAGGGCAGCCACGCGCACGAAGGCATGGGCCGCGCCCGGCAGACCGACGGCAGCTGATCAGTCCGCGCAGCCCTGCGTCAGTTCGCTCAGCCGCGTCACCGACGCGGTGCGCGCCCACGTGCCCGGCAAGTCGTCGACGAACGCCGCGTTCGCGCCGATGGTCTGGATCGTCGCCACGCCGTACGCGCGCGTGAGCTGGCCGATGCCGGTGCGCGCGGGCACCGCGTACGGGCCGAGCGGCGCGAAGCCGCGCAGCTGGTAGAGCGGCACCGTGGGGTCCCCGCCCGCGAACGGGCCGGCGCGCTCGGCTGCCAGGAAGCGCGGTACGCCCATCGCGTCGTACACGAACGTCGCGAGGAATTCGTAGCCGGGGTTCACCTGCACGCTGTAGCCGTATCCCGGCGACGCGGCATCGAACCAGTGCGCGCTGACGTCGAGCGGCGCGCCGCCATGCGTCGGGCAGCCGGTGAGGAAGGTGTCGAGCGTTTCGGCACCGGTGAAGCCGTCGATGTTGTAGGTCATCGACAGCTGCCCGTCGGCCCGCGGCGTCAGCACCAGATCGCCGATCGCGTCGAGCGTGCGCGAGGTGCCATGCCACGCGGCACGGTAGACCGTGCCGCGCCAGACCTGGTCGGCCCCCGGCAGCGGACCCTGCGCGTAGTACCAGGTCGGCGAACCGTCCTGCAGGTACGTGTACCAGAGCAGCGCATGGTCGCCGCCCGACGGGTACACGAACACGCCGTGGCCGCCGCGCGCGGGGTTGTAGTACGAGCCGCGACGCAGGGGCGGCACCGCGTCGACGCTGTCGATCGTCGCGCTCACCTCGATCGACGCCGGGCTGGACCCGTCGTTCACCGGCGTCAGGTACCAGCGGCCCGCGGCCGGGTTCGCGACGATGATCGTGCGATCGGCGCCAGCGCCCGCCTGCGAATGCGTGGCGGCGGCGCGCGGCGGCGCGGCCGCGACCACCGGACCGGCCGGCAGCGCCACATGCGCGGCATGCAGCGACACGTCGCCGCCCGTGCCCTGCGTGCGGAACGTCGCCTGCGTCGTGCCCGGCGGCAGGTCGACGTAAAGATGCTCGTGCGCCGCGCCGGCCGGCAGCGTCACCGCGCGGGCGACGCCCGGCGCGAGACCGAAGGGGGACGGCGCGCTGCCGGTGCGCGTGATCGCGAACGGGACCGACACGACGGTTTCGCCTGGTGCCCGCTGCAGGTAGAGCAGGCCGACACGGCGCTCGCCCGGCAGCATCGACGGGTCGTCGTAGGCCACGCGCACGTGGAACGGTGTCGCGTCGGCCACGTGGCCCGGGCCGGTCGCCGTCAGCGCCGGCGTGGTGGCGGCGTCGAGCCCGAGCGCGTGGCTCGAGACGGCGACGCCGGTCCCCGGTCCGTCGTAGTTCTGGGCCACCAGCCAGTACGTGGTGGGCGCGGCATGCGTCACGTCGACGACGCAATCCTCGTCCCCGCCCGGGGTGGCCGACATGCAAGCGAGTTCGCCCGCTTCGGGCAGCCCGTCGCCGTCGGCGTCGTGGCCGAGGTAGAGATCGATGTCGGTCCCTTCGGCGCGTGTCGACACGGCGATCCGCCAGTTCGTCGCAGTGGCCGAGGCCGGCACCGTGATCAGCCGCCGATAGGTGCCCTCGAGCCCGGCGTAGGGGTCGAGCGGCGTCGCGTCCACCGTGATGGCCTCGACACTGTCGACCGCCGTCGCGAGCGCGGTCACGGCGAAGCGCGCGTCGGGCAGTTCCACCGTGCCACCCACGGCCACGTCGAAAAACCCGCGTTCGCCCGCGGCGTCGTGCGTGATGCCGGCCAGCGCGGCCTCGGTGGCGGCGTCGGCATACGGCGTCGCGTACACGGCGACCGGCAGCCGCAACGACGGACGCGGTTCGGCTGAAGTATCGACCAGCGTCACCCAGCCGTAGACCCACGTGTCCAGCAGCGCCGGATCGCGGACGTCGACGGTGACCGCCAACGTCGCGCCGCCGGCGCGGCCGGGAAACACCGTCGGCGTCGCGGCGATCGTCGCGCCGGGCGTCATCGTCGCGGTGGCGACCGTGTAGTCCGCGTCGGGCGCCCCGGGCATCGACGCGAGCGTGCGCGTCATCGTGCAGACGCGGAAGCAGGCGCCGTGTCCGAACGACGGCAGGTTCAGCGGCGACGCCCCGCTCGCGAACGGTTCGGCCGACGCGGCGCGGAACGCGTCGTCGGCGATCGGCAGGTAGAGTCCGGCGCGCACCGCCTTGGCGGCGTCGATCATGCCGTTGCCCTGTTCGTGCGGGTACGCGATCGCGCCCGGTGCCGTGGTGAGGCCGTTGCGTGCGGTCAGCGTGATCGCCGAGACGACCTGGTCGACGGTGGCGCCCGGGTTCGTCGACAGCACCAGCGCCGCGGTGCCGGCGACGTGCGGCGACGACATCGACGTGCCGCCGGCCACGGCGATGCTGGTCGGCCCGCTGATCCCCGCCGCGGCGATCCCGATGCCCGGGGCGGCGACGTCGGGCTTCACGACGCCGAACGGCACCACCGGGCCGCGCCCGCTGCTCGGGACCAGCACGTCCGGGCCCGGGGCGCCGGGATCGTCGTCGGTGCCGTTCGCGACGCCGATGACCCACGGCGCGTTGCCGGGCTTGGTGTGCGAACCCGGCTCCGGCCCCTGGTTGCCGGCCGCCACGGCGATCACGATGCCCGCCTCGCGGGCCGCGAGGAACGCTTCGGCGTCGTCGTACAGCGCGTCGGAGGGGACGCCGAGCCACGGGTCGGTCGGCTGGAAGCCGATCGAGTAATTGATCACGTCGACGCCGTCGGCCACCGCCTGGTCGATCGCGCCGACCAGCGCCGCGCCGGGACAGGTGCCGCCGCCGCACGCCTTGTAGGCGATCAGGTTCGCGTGCGGCGCGACGCCGCTGAGCGACAGGAACGCCTTGCCCACGGCGGTCGACGCCGTATGCGTGCCGTGGCCGTCCTCGTCCACCGGCTCGGCCATGCCGTCGCCGGCGCCGACGAAGTTCCACAGGCCGATCAGCTTCGAATTGCACGCGGTGGGACTCACCGCGCACCAGCCATAGACCTGCGCGCGAGGGTTGGCGATGCCGGCGCCCGAGAACGCCGTGTGGAAACGGTTGATGCCGCCGTCGATCACGCCGACGACGACGCCGGCGCCCTTGTTCGCGGCGACACCGGGCACGGCGCCGCTCCATACGTCGTCCGCGCCGATCCACGGCATGCTCGTGTTGGTCTGCGGGTACCGATGGAATTCAGGGCTCACCGACTTCACGCCGGGCAGGCCGGCGATCGCCGCGGCGTCCGCCGGCGACAGCACCAGCGCGACGCCGTTGGTGGCGTGGGCGTAGACGTAGTCGGGCGTCACCGGGCGCCCGAGCCGCGCGGCGATGTCGGACAGCCGGGTCGCGCGCAGGTCGGCGAGGTAGCGCACGTAATCGCGCGCCGCGGCGCTCGTGGCGTCGTAGCGGCGGGCGCCGGTCGCGGCCGGGCTGGTGGGGGAGAGTTTCGGACGGCGCGCATCCGGCGCGAACCCGCGGAACGCCGCGGCCGGCGGCTCCTCGAACACGATGATCCAGCGCGACGGAGCGCGCGCCTTCCCGGGCGTGGCGTTGTCGCCGTGCGCGGGCCGGGCCTCGGTGGCCGCGGGCAGTCCCAGCGCCAGCCCGATGGCCAGCGTCATCGCCATTACACGCATCGTTTCGTCCCCGTGCCGAAAGTCGCCGCGCCGGAAATCTGTCACACCCGTGTTGCGCGGTGCACGCAAACGGGCCGGGGGTTTTGCCCCTTTCTGGCATGCGCCGACACGGGGCCGACCGCGCGACCGATAGAATCGCCCGACCTGGGCGAAGCGCGACGAAACATGGCCGGACGCAAGATCGACAGCATCGACCGCCAGCTGCTCGCGCTGCTGCAGGAAAACAACCTGCAGACGAGCGACGAGCTCGCCGAACGCGTCGGCCGCTCGTCGTCGGTGATCGCCCGCCGCCTGCGCCGCATCCGCACCGACGGGCTGGTGGTGTCGGAAGGCGCCCAGATCAGTCCCGAAGCCGCCGGCTGCCTGCTGTCCGCCGTGGTCCACGTGCAGCTCGAACGGCATGCGCGCCACGAAACCGACCAGCTCGTGCGCGAACTCGCCGCGAGCGCGCACGTGCAGCTGTGCTTCGAGATCAGCGGCGCGTTCGACCTGCTGCTGCTGGTGGTGGCGCACGACATGGCCGAGTTCAACCGCTTCGCCGACGAAACGCTGGCGAAGAACGCCGGCGTGCGCCGCTACGAGACGATGTTCGTGAAGAAGCGGGTGAAGGCGACGCTCGCCTTCCCGATCGTCCCGTGACGCGTCACGAGGCCAGCCCCACCGCCTGCCGCAACCGCTCGCGATAGCGCCGCCCGGTCGACAGCCGCCGGCCGCTCTCGAGCCGCAGCAGCAGCTCGCCGGAATCGAGCAGCTCCAGGTCGCGGATCGCAGCGATGCGCACGATGCGCGAGCGATGGATGCGCACGAACGCCTCGGGGTCGAGGCGCGCCTCCAGCCCCGCCAGCGTGTCGCGCACGCGGTGGCGCTGGTCGCCGGCCTCCACCTCGACGTAGTTCGCCTGCGCCACGAGGCAGTCGATGGCGCCGACGTCGAGCACGCGCAGCCGCGCGCCGGCCTGCACCGTCAGGCGCACGGCGTATTTCGGCGACGGCGCCTCGCCCGCCGGCTGCAACCGCTCGATCGCGGCGCGCAGCCGCGGATACGACAGCGGCTTGAGCAGGTAGTCGGCCGCCTGCGCGTCGAAGGCGCGCACCGCGTGCTCGGCGTGCGCGGTGATGAACACCACGCGCGTGCCCGCGCCGGCGAGCGCGAGCACGCGGAAGCCGTCGGCGCCGGGCATCTGCACGTCGAGGAACGCCACGTCGGGCCGGTAGGTCCGCAGCGCGTCGATCGCGTCGGCCCCGGTGCCGCATTCGGCGACGATGTCGACGCGGCCGTCGCGCTCGATCAGCCGCCGCATCCGCGCCAGCGCCAGCGGTTCGTCGTCGACGATCACCGCGCGCAGCCGCGCGCTCATGCCGCCACCGCGGTGCGGAACGGGATTTCCATGCGCACGGCGGTGCCGTCGCCGCACTCGCCGTCGAAATCGAAGCGATGCGCGGCGCCGTACAGCGCCTGCAGCCGCTCGCGCGTGTTGCGCAGGCCGATGCCGGTGCCGTCCGCCGCCGCCGGCCGCGGCGCCGCGTCGGCGCAGCCGTCGTCGGCCACCTGCAGCAGCAGGCGGTCGCCGGCGCGCTGCACGACGATGCGGATCAGCCCCGGCGTCGTGCGCCGCGCCACCGCGTGCCGCACCGCGTTCTCGACCAGCGGCTGCAGGATCAGCGGCGGCACGCGCGCCTGCAGCACGTCGGCGGCGACGTTCCAGTCCACGCGCAGCCGGGGCCCGAGCCGCACCTTCTCGATGTCGAGGTAGTGGTCCAGCAGCGCCAGCTCGTCGGCCAGCGCCACCTCCTGCCCGCCGTCGCGCGCCAGGCTGGTGCGCAGCAGCGTGGCCAGGTTCACCAGCATCCGGTCGGCGGCGTCGGGATCGCGATGCACCAGTTCGGCGGTGGAATTGAGCGCGTTGAACAGGAAGTGCGGCTCCAGCTGCGCCGCGAGGCTGCGCAGCCGCGCCTGGTGCAGCAGCTTCTCGCGCGTCTCGGCGCGGCGCGCGCGGCCGGCGAACACGATCGCATGCAGCACGCCGACGATCATCCATGCCATCGGCACGTTGTTGAACGCGCTGACGCGCAGCAGTTCCGGCCAGCCGGGCACGGCGCCCGGATACCAGTGCACGAACGGGTTGAACGCGGCCACCGCCGCCGCGCGCACGACCACCACGCCGGCGACGCCGAGCGCGAGCCACGCGAGCGCCGGCAGCAGGTCGCCGCGCTGCACCGGGCGCCGGCGCACCATCCACAGCAACCCCATCGTCAGTGGCACCCACAGCAGCGCGCTGGCCAGCTGCATCGTCGCGACGTGGGCCGCGTCGACGGCCTGCCCTTCCGCGGCGGCCATCGTCAGGTACTGGGTGATCCACACCCCGCCCATCAGCAGCCACCACGCGGTGACGGTCGTCCACAGCAGGAGTCGTTCGCGCATCACGGGCCGACGCTAAGCCCGCGCCCCGGGCACCCGCAAGCGCCGGAAGGCGTTCGTCCCGCGATTCCCGGCATTGGTCCCGCGCCGATTGCGCGCGGCCCGCGCGCCGGCCGACGGTGCGCCCACCCACCGAGGAGACACGCGATGAAAACGACCCTGCTGTGCACCGCCCTCGCCGCCGCGCTGCTGCCGCTGGCGGCCGTGGCCGATACCACCTGCCCCGCCGTCGCGAAGTTCGCGCCCGGGGCGATTTCCACGGGCGACCATTGGGAATGGCGGCTCGCGTTCACGCCGTCGCAGACCCGCGCGTACTGGGCCACGTCGGTCGGCTGGTGGCCCGGCACGCGCGAACGCTCGGAGATCCGCACGTCGCAGTGGCATCCGCAGACCGGCTGGCAGCCGGGTGAACTGGTGTCGTTCTCCGGCGTCTACGCCGATTTCGACCCGTTCGTGTCGCCCGACGGGCAGACGCTCTACTTCTCGTCCATGCGTCCGGTGCACGGCGCGGCGAAGGGCGACATGGACCTGTGGCAGGTGCGCCGCGGCCCGCAGGGCTGGGGCACGCCCGAACACATCGCCGCGCCGAGCATCGACGGCTACGACGAGCTGTATCCGAGCGTGGACCGCGCCGGCAACCTGTATTTCGCGCGCGTCAAGGCGCCGATCCCGACCGAGGACGTCGACATCTTCGTCGCCCGCCGCCAGAGCGACGGCAGCTACGGGCCGGCGACGCGCGTCGCCGGCGGCATCGACACGCCCGACCGCTGGGAATTCAACCCCGAGATCTCGCCCGACGGCCGCACGATGCTGTTCGTCCGCCTCGACCTGCCCGATGCGCTGCCCGACGAAGGCTACGGCTTCGGCGACCTGTACGCCTCGCACCTGCGCGACGGCCTGTGGAGCCCGGCGAAGAACCTCGGCCCGTGCGTCAACACGTGGAACGACGAATTCCACCCGACCGTGCTGTGGGAGAAGAAGCAGCTGTTCTTCGCCAAACAGGAAGGCGGGCCGACCAGCGACTTCCACGTGACGCCGCTGCCCGCGCTGGACTGACCCTCAATCCGGCACGCGACCGGCGCCCGGCCCGACGTCCGCGATCGGCGCACCGCACGTCGGGCAGCGGGCTTCGGGCGCCGGCTCGTAGGGCTCGCGCAGGTCCACGGGCTGCGTCTTCGGCCGCCGCATCCGGATGTTGAGCACCTCGATGGCCAGCGCGAACGCCATCGCGCCGTACACGTAGCCCTTCGGGATGTGGTGCCCGAACCCGTCGGCGACCAGCACCACGCCGATCACGAACAGGAAGCCCAGCGCCAGCATCTT
>CAMPHE010000068.1 GCA_946885815.1 uncultured Arenimonas sp. | reverse complement strand
GTCAGCACCGGCGGCAGCAGCAGCGGCAGGTGCACCAGCGCGTCGAACAGCACGCGCCCGGGGAACTGCACGCGCGCCAGCAGGTACGGCGCGCCCTGCGCGAACGGCGCGACACCCCCACGGCGGCGCGCCGCGCGGTCAGTCCGACAGCAGCGTACGCATCGCGTCGCGGTATCGCCGACCGATCGCCGCCGCGTCGCGATGCCGCCCGCCGACGACCACCTGCCGTCCGGCGACATGCACCGCGTCCACCAGCGGCCGGTTGCCGCCGAACACGACGCGATCGTGCAGATCGTCGGCGGTCGCGCACGCGAGCGCCGCGGCATCGGCGTCGAGCACGACGAAATCGTCGGCCGCCGCAGGCGGCTGCCCGCACGCGCGCAGCCCGCCGGCCAGCGCCTGCGAATACAGCAGCGCGCCGGTACTCGTCTCGTCCCCCGACACGGCGATGTTGCGGCGCCGCGCCGCCAGTCGCTGCCCGTATTCGAGCCAGCGCAGCTCCTCCACCGGCGACACCGACACATGCGAGTCCGAGCCGATGCCCCAGTGCCCGCCGGCCGCGAGGTAGTCGCGCAGCGGGAACAGCCCGTCGCCGAGGTTGGCCTCGGTGGTCGGGCAGATCGCCACCGTCGCGCCGCTGGCGGCGATGCCCTGCACTTCGGCGGGCGTCAGGTGCGTGGCATGCACCAGCGTCCACGCGTCGTCGACCGGCGCGTTCGCGAGCAGCCACTCGACCGGGCGCGCGCCACGCAGCGCTTCGCAGTCCTGCACCTCGCCCACCTGCTCGGCGATATGGATGTGGACAGGCAAGCGCTGGCCGTCGATCGCGCCGAGCAGCGCCTGCATCGCCGCTTCCGGCACCGCGCGCAGGCTGTGCAACGCGACGCCGACGCGCAGCGTGTCGTCTTCCAGCGCGCGCAGCGACTGCACCAGCGCCAGGTACGCGTCGAGCGTGTGGCCGAAACGCTTCTGCCGGTCCGACAGCGGCCGGCCGTCGAAGCCGCCGGTCATGTACAGCACCGGCAGCAGCGTCAGCCGGATGCCGGTGTCGCGCGCCGCGGCGACCAGCGATTTCGACATCGCCGCCGGGTCGTCGTACGGCCGGCCGTCCGGATGGTGATGCAGATAGTGGAATTCGCAGACCGTCGTGTAACCGGCCGCCAGCATCTCGGCGTACAGCTGGCTCGCGATCGCATGCTGGCTGTCGGGCGTCACCCGGCCGGCGAAGCGATACATCAGCTCGCGCCACGTCCAGAAGCTGTCCTCGGGATGCGTCTGCCGCTCCGCGAGGCCGGCCATCGCCCGCTGGAACGCATGCGAATGCAGGTTCGGCATGCCCGGCAGGCGCCAGGGCGCGGCGGCGGTGGGGATCGGGCTCGGCATGCGGCGCAGTTTCGCATGCACCCGTGACGGCCGCATACAATCGCCGGATGCGCGCTCTGGAAGGCATCACCGTGCTCGAGCTTTCGCGGGTCCTCGCCGGCCCGTGGTGCGGCATGACGCTGGCCGATCTCGGCGCCGACGTGATCAAGCTCGAGCCGTTCACCGGCGACGACACGCGCGGTCTCGGCCCGCCCTTCCTCGAAGGCGCCGACGGCACGCCGCGCGAGGGCATGAGCGCGTACTTCGCCTGCTGCAATCGCGGCAAGCGCTCGCTGGCGATCGATCTGCGCGCGCCGGCGGCGTGGCCGCTGCTCGAAGCGCTGGTGCGCTCGGCCGACGTGCTGATCGAGAACTTCCGCACCGGCACGGCCGAAGCGCTCGGCGTCGGCTGGGAACGGATGCACGCGCTGAATCCGCGGCTCGTGTACTGCTCGATTTCCGGTTACGGCCGCGACGGCCCCGACGCGAGGCGCGCCGGCTACGACGTGGTCGTGCAGGCCGAGGCGGGGATGATGGCGATCACCGGCGAGGTCGATGGCGCGCCGCACAAGGTGGGCGTCGCGATCGCCGACCTCGCCACCGGCCAGAACGCCGCGACCGCGATCCTCGCCGCGCTGTGGCAGCGGCAGCGCACCGGCACCGGTCAGCGCATCGACCTGTCGCTGTTCGACACGCAGCTGGCGCTGCTCGCCAATGTCGGCAGCAGCGCGCTGTTCACCGGCGGGGAGGCGCCGCGACACGGCAACGCGCATGCCAGCATCGTGCCGTACCAGGTGTTCGCGGCCACCGACGGGCCATTCGTGCTCGCGGTCGCCAGCGAGAAGCTGTGGGCCGATACGTGCCGCGCGCTCGACCGCGATGCGTGGCGCCACGATCCGCGATTCCGCGACAACGCGTCGCGCGTCGCGAACCGCGACGCGCTCGTCGGCGAACTCGCCGGGCTGTTCGCGACGCGGCCGGTGGCGCACTGGCGCGCGCTGTTCGATGTGGCCGGCGTGCCGTGCGCGCCGGTGAACGGCGTGCGTGCGGCACTGGAGCATCCGGTCGCGCGCGCGCGGGGCATGCGCGTCGAACGCGACGGCGTGCCGATGGTGGGCAGTCCGCTGAAGCTGTCGTCGTCGCCGACGCCGGCGCCGCTGCCGCCGCCCGGACTCGGCGAACACACCGACGCGATCGCCCGCGGGCACGGATTCGACCCCGCCGCGCTGCGGGCGGCCGGAGCGGTCGCGTGATCGGCCGCCTCGCGCCGCCGTGGGACGTGCTGCTGCTCGATGCGCGGCTGGCGACGCTGCGCGACGACCTCGGTGCCTACGGCGTCGTCGACGATGGCGCGATCGCGTGGAAGGACGGGCTGATCGCGTACGCCGGGCCGCGCACGGAGCTGCCGGGCGAACCGGCCGCGCTCGCCGCGCGACTGGAGTCGGCGCATCGCCGCTGGATCACGCCGGGCCTCGTCGACTGCCACACGCACCTCGTGTTCGCCGGCAATCGCGCGCCGGAGGCGGAACGCCGGCTGCAGGGCGCCACCTACGAACAGATCGCGCGCGAAGGCGGCGGCATCCTGTCGAGCGTCCATGCGATCCGCGCCACCGACGAGGACGCGCTGCTCGCGCAATCGCTGCCACGGGCGCGGGCACTGCGCGGCGACGGCGTCACGACGCTGGAGATCAAGTCCGGCTACGGGCTGGACTTCGCCAACGAGCGCAAGATGCTGCGCGTCGCGCGCCGCATCGGCCAGGAACTCGGGCTCACCGTGCGCACGACGTATCTCGCCGCACATGCGCTGCCGCCGGAATACGCGGGGCGCGCCGACGCGTACATCGACGCGGCGATCGGCTGGCTGCCGCGCCTGCACGAGGAAGCGCTGGTCGACGCCGTCGACGCGTTCTGCGAGGGCATCGGCTTCTCGCCGGCGCAGACGCGGCGCGTGTTCGAGGCCGCGCGGGCGCTCGACCTGCCGGTGAAGCTGCATGCCGACCAGCTCAGCGATCTCGGCGGCGCCGCGCTCGCCGCGGAGTTCGGCGGGTTGTCGGCCGACCACATCGAGCACAGTTCCGACGACGCGGTGCGTGCGATGGCCGCCGCCGGCACCGTCGCCGTGCTGCTGCCGGGCGCGTACCACGTGCTGCGCGAAACGAAACTGCCGCCGCTCGACGCGCTGCGCCGGCACGCGGTGCCGATGGCCATCGCGACCGACCTGAATCCGGGCACGTCGCCGGTGGTGTCGCTGCGGCTGGCGATGACGCTCGCCTGCACGCATTTCCGGATGACCCCGGAGGAAGCGCTGCGCGGCGCGACGCTGCACGCGGCGCGTGCGCTGGGGCTGCACGATCGCGGCCGGCTGGCGCCCGGTCATCGCGCCGATCTCGTGCAGTGGACCATCGAGCACCCGGCCGAACTCGGCTACTGGCTCGGCGGCGATCTGGTGCATTCGGTGACGATCGGCGGGCGTGTCGTCCGCGGCTGACTTGCCTCTTCGGCGTTTCCTGCCCCGGAAAAACAGAAGCCCCGCCGATGGGCGGGGCTCCGGTGATGCACGACGCGGGCAATCGCGGCCGATGCCGCTTCCGCATCGCGGCTGAAGCCGCTCCTACTTGGCGGCCTTCTTGGCCGGCGCCTTCTTCGCCGGGGCCTTCGCGGCCGGCGTCTTCACCGGCGCGGCAGCCTTGCCGGCAACGGTCTTCGTCGCGGCGACGGTCTTCGGACGCGCATTGCCGTGGCTGCTGGCGAAGCGCTTGCCCTTCGCGGTCTTCTTGTCGCCCCTACCCATGGTGGTTCCTTGATCTGGTGGTCCTTCGGAGCCGCGTAGCCTAGCCGAAATCGGAGTCGGGTTCATTCACTTTCGCGGCGAAAACGTTGCGCGACCCGACCCCGACCTCAATGCGCGTGGCCGAAGGACAGGCGCAGGTTGACGAGGTGGGCGGCGCCGATCAGCAGGCCGCCGGCGGCCATCACGCTGGCGTGGACCGCGCTGCCGTCGTGCGCGTGGCGCACCAGCAACCCGCCCCAGACCAGCGCGAGCCCCGGCGCGACCAGCAGCCACGCGTGGTACGCGCGATGGTTGCGGTAACCGAGCCAGAGGCTCGTGATCGCGAGCACGGTCGCGAACAGCGAGAACGCCCACTCCAGCCGGTGCCACGCGATCAGGCCGAGCCCGAGCGCGGGCACGACCGCGAGCGCGACCGGGATCAGCGCGCAGTGCAGCGCGCACAGGAAGGCGCCGAACGCGCCGAGGCGATCGGCCCAGCGCGGCAGGTGCAGACGGTGCGTCGAGGCCATGACGTCCGGGGGGGTTGATGAACAGGTGGAACAATATAACATTCCGCTCCCGTCCGCCAATGACCCTCGCCCATGCCCGACGTCCCGCGCGCCCTGAACCCGGCCCGTCTCACGCCGATCGCCGCCGCGCTGCTCGCGCTTTCCGCGCCGGCCTTCGCCGCCATCCCCGCCGACCATCGCCACGACCACGCCCACGACGATGAAACCGTCGAGACCCTCGACGCGGTCGAGGTGACGGCCACGCCCCTCGGCGGCGGCGCCGACGACCTGGTGCGCCCGGTCGAGGTGCTCGCGGGCACCGAGCTGGACGAGCGTCGCGCCGCGACGCTCGGCGACACGGTCGACCGCCTGCCCGGCGTGCAGTCGTCGTTCTTCGGGGTCGGCGTCGGCCGCCCGGTGATCCGGGGCCAGGACGGCGCCCGGGTGCAGGTGCTGAGCGGCGGCACGTCGGCGCTCGACGCGTCGACGGTGAGCGTCGACCACGCGGTGACGATCGAACCGTTCCTCGCCGACCAGATCGAGGTGCTGAAGGGCCCGGCGACGCTGCTGTACGGAAGCGGTGCGATCGGCGGTGCAGTGAACGTGGTGGACGGCCGCATCCCGACCGCGCCGGCCGGACGCGCGGTCGCCGGCCGCGCCGAACTGCGGTACGACACCGGTACCGACGGGCAGGTCGCGGCCGCGCGCGTCGATGCCGATGCCGGCCGGCTGACGATCCACGCCGACGCGTTCCGGCGCGAGGCGGGCGACGTCGCCATCCCCGGCACGGCGTTCTCGCCGTCGCTGGTCGCGGAGGAAATCGCCGAACGCGAGTCGCCGGACCACTTCGCCCGCGGCCGCCTGCCCAACAGCGCGCTGACGACGCTCGGCGGAGCGATCGGCGCCAGCGTCTTCGGCGAGCGCGGCTGGCTGGGCGCGTCGGCGAGCACGTACCGCAGCGACTACGGCATTCCACCGGGGGCGCACGTGCACGAGGAACACGACGAGGACGGCGACGGGCACGAACACGGGCATGACGACGAAGCCGCGGAGAGCGTGCGCATCGACCTGCGGCAGGACCGCTTCGAGACCCGCGGCGGCTGGCGCGGACCCGGTCCCGTCGCCGAACTCGCGTGGCGGCTGACGCGCAGCCGCTACGAACACACCGAGTTCGAAGGCGACGCCGTCGGTACGGTGTTCGCGAACGACGGCACCGAACTGCGCGTGGAAGCCGTGCAGCGCGAGGTCGGCGGCTGGAACGGCGCCGTCGGCGTGCAGGCGAGCGAACGCGACTTCGCCGCGATCGGCGACGAGGCGTTCGTGCCGCCGTCGCTGACGCGCGACGTCGGCGTGTTCGCGCTGCAGCGCCGCGACTTCGACGTGCTGCGGGTGGAAGTCGGCGCGCGCCACGACCGCATCGACATCGATCCGGCCGGCGCGCTGCCCACCGCCGGTTTCGGCGCGACGTCGCTGTCGGCCGGCCTGCGCTGGCACGCCGCCGACGGCGTCGACGTGCTGTTGAACCTCGACCGCGCGCAGCGCGCGCCGACCGCCGAGGAGCTCCATTCGGACGGGCCGCACGTCGCGACGCAGTCGTTCGAGGTCGGCGACCGCGAGCTCGATGTCGAGACCGCCCTCGGCGGCGAGCTGGGCGTGCACGTGGCGCGGGGCCGCTTCGACGCGCGCGCGTCGGTGTACCGCACGCGCTTCGACGATTTCATCCACCTCGCCGGGACCGGCGAGGCCCTCGACGGCCTGCCGGTGCGCCGTTGGGTGCAGGCGGACGCGACATTCACGGGATGGGAAGCCGAGGCGATGTTCGAGCTGGCCGACGGCGCCAGCGGCGCGTGGCATCTGCGCGGGTTCGCCGACGGCGTGGACGCGACGCTCGACGCGGGCGGGCGGCTGCCGCGGATCGCGCCGGGCCGCACCGGGCTGGAACTCGACTGGACGCGCGGCGCGTGGCACGCGCATGCCGGCGTGGTGCGCACGGCGGCGCAGCACGATGTCGCGGCGGGCGAGTCGGCGACGGACGGGCATACGCTCGTCGACGCGGGCGTGACGTGGCGGCAGGAACGGGAGGTCGCGACGCTGGAGGTGTTCGCCGAAGGGCGCAATCTCACCGACCGGGACGCGCGCGTGCACACGTCGTTCCTCAAGGACGTGGCGCCGTTGCCGGGGCGCTCGGTGGCCGTCGGGGTGCGGGTCGCGTTCTGACGCGCCGCCGCTCCTACTCGAGTTCGGCGTCGAGGTCTTCGGGACGCGCGGCCGAGTCTTCCGCCACTTCCTCGGTCGCGGGGGCGTCGGCCGCTTCCTCGACCGCGTGCTGCTCGCTGGTCTCGGTGCCGAGGTTGAACGCGGCGTAGCCGGGCAGCACGGCCTGGTTCTGCGACATGCCGATCACGCGGCCCGGTACCGGCGCGAGGATGTAGCGCTCGACGTTGCTGACCGGATCGATCACGCGGCCGAGCCGCTGGCCGGCGAGCACGCGCTGGCCGAGCGCGACCTCGCTGATCAGCAGGCCCGCCGAATTGGCGCGGATCCAGCGCGAGTCGAGGAAGATCGGTGGCGGCGGCGCGTCCTTCGCCTCGGGGTTGGCGAGGATCTCGATCACGTCGGCCTCCGGCGCCGGCAGCATGTCGAGTTTCAGCAGCAGCCGATCGATCGCGGCGACGGCCTGCGCGATCTCGACCGGCTCCAGCCGCGTCGGCGCGCCGGCCTCGAACGTCACCGCGGGGATGCCGGCCGCCGTCGCGGCGGTGCGCAGCATGCCCTTGGCGCCGGCGCTGTGCAGCACGACGGTCGCGCCGAAGCCGCGGGTGAATTCCAGCACCTGCGGGTTCGTCAGGTCGGCGCGCACCTGCGGCAGGTTCGTGCGGTCGAAACTGCCGGTGTGGAAGTCGACCAGCACGGTGCAATGCTTCACGACGTCGCGGAAGAACGCGTCGGCGATGCGCGCGGCGATGCTGCCGTGGCGGCTGCCGGGGAAGCTGCGGTTGAGGTCGCGGCGGTCGGGCAGATAGCGCGTGCCGCGCGAGTAGCCGAACACGTTGACGATCGGCACGCCGATCACCGTGCCCGACAGCCGCGTCGCGTCGACCGAATGCGCGACACGGCGCACGATCTCGACACCGTTGATCTCGTCGCCGTGGATGCCGCCGACGAGGCACAGCACCGGGCCCGGCTTCGCGCCGCGCGCGACGATCACCGGGCTCGGGATCTCGGCGTTGCTGATGCCCCCCGCCGGCCGCCACTCCAGCTGCAGCCGCGTGCCGGGCACGACGAGGCGGTCGAGGATCGCGAGCGGCGTCGGCAGTTCGACCGCCGGCGTCAGCAGCTCCGGTCTGGCGATGCCTGCCGGCGGCACGCCGTCGACGGTTTCCGCGGAGGCCGGCGGCTTCGCCGCGTCGACGACGTCGGGCGGATCGATCGGGAAATCCTGCGCGGCGGCGAGGCCGGCGAGGCAGAACAGCGCGAACACAAGGGTCTGGCGGTTCATCGCGCCGCGCACGCCGCGCAGATGC
>CAMPHE010000067.1 GCA_946885815.1 uncultured Arenimonas sp. | reverse complement strand
GGGTCGGGAAGATCATCTTCAGGCCGATCAGGAACAGCACGATGCCGCCGGCGATCGACACCGATTCCTGCCGCAGGTGCATCGCCTCGAGCACGTACTGGCCGCCCCACAGGAACACGAACAGCACGACCAGCGCGATCAGCAGTTCGCGCGCGAGCACGATGCGGCGCCGGTGCGCCGGCAGCGGCTTCAGCAGACCGAGGAAGACCGGGATGTTCCCGAGCGGATCGAGGATCAGGAAAAGCAGCAGGGCGGCCGAGAGCATCGTCATGGCATCGGTGCCCGTGGCGCCCAGACCTGGCCCCGATGCCCGGCGCCGGCCGGCGACAGCAGGTGGACCGCTGCCGGGGCGTAGGCCGCCGGCGACGGCACGCGCAGCTGCGCTTCGTCGCAATAGGCGCGGGCGCGCAGGTCGGTGCGCATCGGGCCCGGCTCGAGCGCCGAGACGCGCACCCCGGTCGCGGACGTCTCCGCATCGAGCTGCCGCATCAGCGCCCCGAGGCCGTGCTTGGCGATGCCGTAGGCGCCCCAGTAGGCCTTGCCCACACGGGCCGGCTCGTCGGTGACGAAGACCACCGCGCTGTCGCCGGCCGCGCGCAGATGCGGCAGGCAGGCCTGGGTCAGCAGCCACGGTGCCGTCAGGTTGACGTGCAGCGCGCGCAGGAATGCTTCGGGTGCCGTCGCTTCCAGCGGCGCGAGCCCCGCGAATTCCGCCGCGCAGTGCAGTACCCCGTGCAGCGCGCCCGAGGTTTCGACGATCTTCGCGGCCATCGCCTCGTAATCGGCCGGATCGGCGCCGGCGAGGTCGAGCGGATACAGCGCCGGCTCGGGCCCGACCGCGCGGATCGCGTCATACACGCGGCCGAGCTTCGGCACGCGACGCCCCAGCAGCACGACCGTCGCGCCGGCGCGCGCGCACGCCTTCGCGGCTTCCGCGCCGAGGCCGCCGTGCGCGCCCGTGACGAGCACGGTGCGCCCCGCGAGCGCGTCGGGGGCGATCGCCGGTATCGGCGTCGCCGCCGGCGTCATGCGGGCTTCTGCGCCTCGGCGACGATGCGCGCGAGCTCGCCGCTGTCGAGCAGCTCGACGGTGATGTCGCAACCGCCGATCAGCTCGCCGTTGACGAACAGCTGCGGGAACGTCGGCCAGTCGGAATAGCGCGGCAGGGTCGCGCGGATTTCCGGATCCTCCAGCACGTTCACCGAATGGAATCCGGTGGCGCCGGCCGACTTCAGCGCCTGCACGGCGCGGCTCGAAAAGCCGCACATCGGGAACTGCGGCGTGCCCTTCATGAAAAGCACGACGGGATGGCCTTCGACCTCGGCCTTGATGCGATCGAGCACGCTCATGTGAAGCTCCGTTGCGTGGGCGCCCGCGGGACAGGGCGCGACAAGGGCTAGAATTATACGGCCAACGCGCCGGCCGCCGGCGCCCTTCCCCTCGCTACGGAGAACTCCCATGGCCTTCGAACTGCCCCCCCTCCCGTACGACCGTGCCGCGCTCGAGCCGCACATCTCGGCCGAGACGCTCGACTTCCACCACGGCAAGCATCACCAGGCGTACGTCACCAACCTCAACAAGCAGATCGAAGGCACCGAATTCGAGTCGATGGACCTGGAGTCGATCATCCGCAAGGCGCAGGGCGGCATCTTCAACAACGCCGCGCAGGTCTGGAACCACACGTTCTACTGGCACTGCATGAAGCCCGGCGGCGGCGGCGAGCCCACGGGCAAGCTCGGCGAGGCGATCGCGAAGGCGTTCGGGTCGTTCGCGGCGTTCAAGGAACAGTTCACCGCGACCGCCGTCGGCACGTTCGGTTCGGGCTGGGCGTGGCTGGTGCAGCGTCCCGACGGTTCGCTGGCGCTCGTGAGCACGCCGAACGCGGCCACGCCGATCACCGGTGCCGACACGCCGCTGCTGACCTGCGACGTCTGGGAGCACGCGTACTACATCGACTACCGCAACGCGCGGCCGAAGTACGTGGAGTCGTTCTGGAACGTGGTGGACTGGGATTCGGTCGCCGGCCGGATGGCCTGACGCGCCGCGCGGGACTTCGATGACGTCGATCGGCCCGCTGCTCGAACTGCACCGGCTCGGCTGCTCCTACGGCAGCCGTGCCGCGGTGGTCGACGTCGACCTGCAGCTGCGCGAGGGCGAGCTGGGCTGCCTGCTCGGCCCCAGCGGCTGCGGCAAGACGACACTGCTGCGCGCGATCGCCGGCTTCCACACGCCCGATGCCGGTTCGCTGCGGCTGCGCGGCATCGACGCGCGACCGTTGCCGCCCGAGAAGCGCGGGCTCGGCTTCGTGTTCCAGGACCTCGCGCTGTTCCCGCACCTCACCGTCGCCGACAACGTGATGTTCGGCCTGCACCGGCTCGCGGCCGGGGACGCGCGGGCGCGCTGCGCCGACACGCTGGCGATGCTCGGCCTCGGCGACCTCGCCGGCCGCTGGCCGCACGAACTCTCCGGGGGCCAGCAACAGCGCGTCGCGCTCGCGCGATCACTCGCGCCGCGGCCCGACCTGCTGCTGCTCGACGAGCCGTTCGCGAGCCTCGACGCCGACCTGCGCGTGCGCCTGCGGGAAGAACTGCGCGCGCTGCTGAAACAGCTCGGCATCGCCGCAGTGCTGGTCACGCACGACCAGGAAGAGGCGTTCGCCTTCGCCGACACCGTCGGCGTGATGCGCGCCGGCCGGCTGCTGCAATGGGCGCCCGGCTTCGAGCTCTACCACCGGCCGGCGACGCCGTTCGTCGCCGCGGTCGTCGGCGAAGGGCGGCTGCTGCCGGCGCGCGTGCTGGCGGGCGGTCGCATCGCCACGGTACTCGGCGAGCTCACCGTGTCGGGGCCGATGACGCAGCCGGTCGGCAGCGACGTGCGCGTGCTGTTGCGACCCGACGACCTGGTGCCGGCCGACGACGGTGACGGCATCGACGCCGAAGTCGCCTCCGTCGCGTTCCGCGGTTCCGAATCGCTGCATTCGCTGCGGCTCGCCGACGGCACGACGCTGGGCGCGCTGTTCCCGAGCCACCAGCAGCGACGCCCGGGCGACAAGGTCCGCGTGCGCCCCGATCTCGCCCACGTCGTCGTCTTCGACGCCGAAGACCCCGCCGCACGGTAGGAGCGGCTTCAGCCGCGCGCGGCCCCGGGGTGCGAACCGGTCGCGGCTGAAGCCGCTCCTACAGGGGGGCGTGGTGCTCGCGGAGCCTTGCGATCACCGGGGCCACCTGCGCTTCGCGCCCGAGCGCATCACCGGTGCGCTGCAACGCCTCGGCGAGCGCCGCCGCACTGTCGGCCCGGAGCGTCGCGTGCCCCACCTTGCGGCCGTCGCGCGGCGATTTGCCGTAGTCGTGCCAGTAGCCGCCGGCTTCCCGCAGTACGGGCGCGGCGTCGGGCATCGCGCCGATCCAGTTGAGCATCGCGCTGTGGCCGACCGCCGCGGTGTCGCCGAGCGGCAGGCCGAGCACCGCGCGCAGATGGTTCTGGAACTGCGACGTGCGCGCTCCCTCGATCGTCCAGTGGCCGGAGTTGTGCACGCGCGGCGCCATCTCGTTCGCGACCAGTTCGCCATCGCGCAGGAACAGTTCCAGCGCGAACACGCCGACGTAGTCCAGCGCCTCGGCGACCCGCCGCGCCGCGTCGAGCGCGCGTGCCTGCAGCGACGCCTCCACGCGCGCCGGCGCGAGGCTCGCCGCGAGGATGCCGTGCTCGTGCCAGTTCTCGGTCAGCGGCCACGCGCGCAGTTCGCCGTCGCGGCCGCGCACGGCGACCACCGACAGTTCGCGTTCGAACGGCACGAACGCCTCCAGGATCAGCCCGACGGTGCCCGCCTGCGCGCCGAGCGCGTCCCACGCCGCATCGGCATCGGCGAGCGTCCGCAAGCGGAACTGGCCCTTCCCGTCGTAACCGAGGCGGCGCGTCTTTAGGATGCTGGGAGTGCCGATCCGCGCGATCGCGGCGTCGAACCCGGCGCGGTCGGCGACGGGTTCGAAACCGGGCACCGCGATGCCGACCTCGCGGAACAGGGTCTTTTCCGCCAGCCGGTCCTGCGCGACGGCGAGCGCGCGCGGGTTCGGGAACACCGGCACCCGATCGGCCAGCCACTGCGCGCTTTCGGCCGGCACGTTCTCGAAATCGAAGGTCGCGACATCGACGCGCGACGCGAATTCGGCGAGCGCGGCCGCATCGCGGTAATCGGCGCGCAGCAGCGGCGCGAACTGCGCCGCGCAGGCATCGGCGGTGGAATCGAGCACCAGGAAGCGCAGGCCGAGCGGCGCGCCCGCCAGCGCCAGCATGCGGGCCAGTTGCCCGCCGCCGAGGATGCCGACGGTGGTCACGGCAGGCGCGGATCCGGATGCGCGAGCACGTCGGCGGTCTGCTTCGCGCGGAACCGCTCCAGCGCGTCGCGGATCGCGTCGTCGTCCGCCGCGAGCATCGCCGCGGCGAACAGCCCGGCATTGGCGGCGCCGGCCGCACCGATGGCGAACGTCGCCACCGGCACGCCCGCGGGCATCTGCACGATCGACAGCAGTGAATCGAGGCCGTTGAGCGCCTTGCTCTGCACCGGCACGCCGAGCACCGGGACCGGCGTCATCGCCGCCAGCATCCCCGGAAGGTGCGCCGCCCCGCCCGCGCCGGCGATGATCGCGCGCAGCCCGCGGCCGCCGGCATCGCGCGCGTACTCGACGAGCAGGTCGGGCGTGCGATGCGCCGACACCACGCGCACTTCGCTGGCGATGCCGAACAGGTCGAGTTTCGCCACCGCGTGCTGCAGCGTTTCCCAGTCGGAACGGGACCCCATGACGACTCCGACGAGCGGGGTGGCGGCGCGTTGGTTCATGGCGGGCGGCTTCGGCAAAAGGCTATTCTAGACCCCGATCTCCCTTCGGGACACCCGGCCGCATGGACCGCAAACTCCTCGACATCCTGTGCTGTCCGACCACCCGGCAACCGCTGGCGCTGCTCGACGACCGCGACCTGGCGACGATCAACGCCGGCATCGGCGACGGCGCGATCCGGCGCGCCGACGGCAGCGCCCAGTCGGCGCCGCTCACCGCCGGCCTGATCACGCGGGACCGCCGCACCGTCTATCGCATCGACGACGGCATCCCGGTCCTGCTCGCCGACGAAGCGCTCGCGACGAGCCAATGGCCCGACCTGCCGCGCTGATGGGCGCCGGGCTGGCGCCGCCGCTTTCCGCGATCGTCGAAGCCGATGTCGACGGCGCGCTCGCCGAGGACCTCGGCCCGGGCGACGCCACCGCCGAACTGCTCCCCGACGTGCCCGCACAGGCGTGGGTCGTCGCGAAGGAATCCGGCGTCATCGCCGGCCGTCCCTGGTTCGACGCGTGCTTCCGTCGCCTCGATCCGGACGTGCGCCTCGACTGGCGCGTCGCGGAAGGCGACGCGGTGTCGCCCGGCACCGTGCTCGTGGTGATCGCCGGCCGCACGCGCGCGCTGGTCAGCGCCGAGCGGCCGGCACTGAATTTCCTGCAGACGCTGTCGGCCACCGCGACGCGCACCGCCGAACACGTCGCGGCGCTGGCCGGCACGCGCACGCGTGTGCTCGATACCCGCAAGACGCTGCCCGGCCTGCGCCACGCGCAGAAATACGCGGTGCGCGCCGGCGGTGGCTGCAATCACCGCATGGGGCTGTACGACGCGGTGATGCTGAAGGAAAACCACATCCACGCGGCGGGGTCGATCGCCGCGGCGGCCGCGGCGGCGAAGGCGCGCCATCCCGAGCTGCCGCTGGTGATCGAGGTCGAAACACTCGGCGAACTCGACGAGGCGCTCGCCACGGGATGCGAACGCATCCTGGTCGACGATTTCAGCGAGGCCGACCTGCGCGAGGCGGTGCGCCGCGCGGACGGGAAGACGCCGCTCGAAGTATCGGGTGGCGTGACGCTCGAACGGCTCCCGGCGATCGGCGCGACCGGCGTCGACTACGTGTCGATCGGCGCGCTCACCAAGCACGTGCACGCGCTGGACCTGTCGCTGCGCCTCGGTACGCCGCCGGCCTGAACGATGTCCGCGCGGCTCAGCCGCCGCGCACGATCATCACGACGATCATCACCAGCGCCGCCGCCGCGAGCATGATCGGCACCCATTTGCTGGTCCCCGACGCGGGCGCACCCGGTACCCGCGCCGCTTCCGGTTTCGTCATGCGCGCGGTCTGCTGCGCCATCTCCATGCCCGGCGCGACGACGATGAAGCGCACCGTGTCGAGCTTGAGCTCGTCGCCGGCGGCGAGGAACGCCTGCTGCACGCGCTTGCCGTTGACGTAGGTGCCGTTCGACGAGCCGAGATCCTCCACCGACAGCCCGTCGGGCGTCGGCTTCACCAGCGCGTGGCGCCGCGAGATCTCGTCGCCCTGCACGGAGATGTCGCATTCGGGCGCACGGCCGATCGCCGTCGGCCCGCTCACCGGAAACACCTTGCCGAACACCGCGCCGGACACGCCGCGCAGCACGTACTTGGGCACGGCGAGGCGCACGCGGGTCGCGCCGCTGTCTTCCTCGGGACCGCTGTCGGAGGCCACGCCCCGTGCCGCCTCGACGACGACGAACTTCGCCGCGACCGGCCCGAACGTGATCTGGTCACCGGCGCGCAGCGCCATGATGTCGACCACCGGGCGGCCGTTGACCGTGACCGCGCCGCCGTCTTCGGGAACCTGCAGGTTCGCGCCGGTGCCGGTGACGTGGATCACGCAGTGCCGCGGCGCGACGTCCGGCCCGGCCAGCACGATGGCGCCGTCCGGCGCGCTGCCGATGCGGTTCGCGCCGTGCCCGAGCAGGGCCTGCGGATGCTCGCCGTTCGGGAAAACCAGTTTCATCTCCGCTCTCCTGCGAAATGGCGAGCCCGTCCGGACGGGGGGCGGCGCCTATCTTAGCCATGCGGCCGCAGCGCCGGCAGGGGGTCGGCTTGCGAGCCGCACCGCGCGACCCCACGATGCGTCCATGCTCGCCGAATTCCTGATGATGATCGCCGCGCTCGCGGTGGTGGTGTTCTGGTTCGCCGGTCGGCGCGCCGCGGAGACGGCGACGCTGGTCGGACGCCGTGCCTGCGACCGCGCCGGCGTGCAGTGGCTGGACCAGAGCGTGCACCTGCTGGCGATGCGCCTGCGGCGCGGGCCGGGTGGCCTGCTCGGTGTCGAGCGGCATTACGGCTTCGAATATTCCACCGGCGGCGAAGACCGCCACGCCGGGCGCATCGTGCTGCACGGTGTCCGGGTGCAGGCGGTGGCCGGGCCGATGCCGCCCACCACGCCCGACTGAGCTACTTCACCACCCTCAGATGCGGGCGCTTCGGCGGCGCATCGCCGTCCGGGCCGGCATCGGGATCCGGCGAGTCGTCCGGAAGCTGCGCGCCGTCGTCGGGCAGCATCATCCCCTGCCCCGTTTCCTGCGCGTAGATCGCCAGCACCGCCGGCATCGGCACGATCACCGCCTGGCTCACGCCGCCGAAGCGCGCCATGAAACGCACCTGGCGATTGTCCAGCACCAGCTTCGCCACGGCGCGCGGCGCGATGTTGAGCACGACGCGTCCATCCTTCACCGCCGACGCGGGCACCTGCACGCCGTCGCAGGCGGCATCGACCAGCAGGTGCGGCGTCATGCCGTTGTCGCAGATCCACTCGTTGAGCGCCCGCAGCAGGTACGGACGATTCGACGTCATCGCCGGCGCCGCCGGTTCCGTCACGGCGGCAACTCGCGCAACGCCTTCTCCTCGACCGTAAGGCTGCGCAGGTAGGCCGGGTTGCGGAAGATCCGCATGCCGTAGTCCTCGATCACCTTGGCTTCCTTCGGCAGCACGATGCCCAGCGCCGGCAGGCGCCAGATGATCGGCGCGATGGCGCAGTCGGCGAGGCTCATTTCCGGGTTCAGGAAGAACTTGGACGCGCGGAACAGCGGCAGCGACCCGATCAGCAGTTCCTTGAGCCGCTTGCGACCGGCTTCGGCCTGCGCCTTGTTGCCGTGCTGGATCGCCTGCACGTGCGGCACCCAGTCGTGCTCCAGCCGCAGCATCGCCAGCCGCAGCCGCGCGCGCGAGAGCGGATCCACCGGCATCAGCGGCGGATGCGGGTAGCGCTCGTCGAGATATTCGGAAACGACCGACGCGGCGTAGAGCACGAGGTCGCGGTCGACCAGGGTCGGCACCGAGTGGTACGGGTTCAGGTCGACCAGGTCTTCGGGCGGGTTGGCCGTGTCGACCGGCACCAGCTCGTAGGTGACGCCCTTGGCGG
>CAMPHE010000066.1 GCA_946885815.1 uncultured Arenimonas sp. | reverse complement strand
GGCGAAATACAGCATCGCCACGGTGATCGCGGCGAACACCACGAGGACGAGGGGTCGGTTGCCGAAGACGAGTGTCTCGGCGAAGCGGGCGAACGGGCCGGGCTGGGCGTTGGGCAGGCTCATCGTTGCTCCGTCACTTCGGTCGATGGAAGTCGGCGCCCTTGTCGCCGATCACGAGGAAGGCGTCGTCGCCGGCGGGCACCACGCCGGCGAGCATCGGCGTTTCGCCGGTGCCGGTCTCGAACGCGATCGCCGTGAACGGCGAGTCGGCGTCGGGACGCGACAGCAGCGCACCGTTCGCGCCGACCAGCACCGCGCCGCCGCCGGGCAGCGCATGGCCGCCCATCAGGCTGGTGCTGACGCCGGTTTCGACCTTCGTCCAGCGGTCGCCGAGGTCGGTCGATTCGTAGACGTTGCCGCGCAGGCCGTAGACCAGGATGTGGTCGTCCTCCCACGCGAGCACGCCGAACATCGAGCCCTCGTACGGCAGGCGGCGGCTCTCCCAGGTTTCGCCGCCGTCGCGCGAGCGCAGGAACGTGCCGCGTTCGCCGGCGATCACGAGCGCGCCGGAACCGGTGCGGGCCATCGCGTTCAGATGCGGGTCGGTTTCCGCGTCGAGCATCAGGTCGGCTTCGTCGAACGTCCAGTCGTCGCCGTCGGTGGCCGGCGCAGGCGCCGCTTCGGCCTCCGGTTCCGGCGCCGCGTCGAACACGGTGCGCGGCGTCCACGTGACGCCGCCATCGTCGGTGACGAGCATCAGGTTGTAGGCACCGATCGCGAAACCGTGCGTGGCGTCGGTGAAAAGCAGGTCGAGCACCGGCACGCCTTCGCTGGGGTCGACGATGTCGTAGCTCCATGGCGCGGCGCGGCGCCGCGTCCACGTCTGGCCGCCGTCGGTGGAATGGACGATCACGCCGTCATGGCCTGCCGCCCACAGCACGCCGTCGACGCTGGCGACGGCGGTGAGCGTCGAGCGCGTCGGCACCTCCGCCTGCGTCCATGTCCGCGCGTCGTCCGACAGCAGGATGTGGCCACGTTCGCCGACCGCGACGTACCCGGAATTCGTCCGCACGACGTCGAGCAGCATCGAGCGGTCGGCGCGCGGCATCAGCTCGGCATCGAGCAGCGCCGGGTCGTCGGCGGGGATCGCGGGGGCTTGCGCCTCCTGCGCGCCGATCGGCATCGCCGCGGCGAGCAGCAGGGCGGCGGCCGGCACGGCGCGGGGGTGGAATCGGGGCATCGTGGACTCCTGCGGCGGGGGCGCCGTTTCCGTGCGCCCTGAACGCAGCCGCGCCCTTTCGGGCGCGGCGTTCGGTGCGGATCAGGCCATCGACCGGCTCAGCGCACGCCGGCGGTGCGCAGGTTCTGCGGCGAGTAGTTCGCGGGCGTGGACTGGTAGCCGAAGTCGCGCGTCTTGTCCTCGTTGTCCAGCAGCATCGTGATGTAGCGGCCGGACTTGAGGTCGTGGTGGGTCTCGAGCGTCGACCAGAAGGTCGGCACCTCGTAGTAGTTCACCGAAGGCGCGTCGGAATAACGCCACAGGTTGCCCTGGCCGTCGTAGTGGTCGATCAGCATGATCTGCCAGCTGTCCTCGTCCAGGTAGAACGTGCGACGGCTGTTGATGTGGCGCTGGCCGGCCTTGAGCTTGGCCTCGACGACCCACACGCGATGCAGCTCGTACCGCATCAGGTCGGGGTTGAGGTGGCCCGGGCGGATCAGGTCCTTGACCTTGGTCTTGTCGCTGTGCGCGCGGTAGGCGTTGTACGGGACCAGCATTTCCTTCTTGCCGACCAGGGTCCAGTCGAAGCGGTCCATCGCGCCGTTGAACATGTCGGTCATGTCGTTGGTGCGCAGGCCGTCGGACGCGGTGCCCGGGTTGTCGTAGGCGACGTTCGGCGCGCGACGCACGCGACGCTGGCCGGGGTTGTACACCCACGCCTGGCGCGGCGCGGCGGCGGCGTCGAGCGTTTCGTGCACCAGCAGCACCTGGCCGGCGAGGCGCGCCGGGCCGAGCACTTCCTGCTTGAAGTACAGCAGGATGTTGTTGATGTTCTCGGAGGTGTTGCCCGGCTTGTAGTACAGGCCCAGCAGTTCCTCGCGCAGCTTCACCAGCGTGTACGCGCCACCGGCGGTGGGCGCCGCCTGGTTGGAGTAGCTGATCACCGACAGGCCCTTGTACTTGAGCTTGTGGTTCCAGATGACCTCGTAGGCGTTCTGCGGGATCGGGAACGGAATGCCCTCGGCGCAGTTCTGCACGCCTTCGCCGTTGGCGACGAGCGTGCAGGTGGTCGCGTTCTTCTTGGTGTACTCGTACGTGCGCGCCGGGAACGACGCGCTGCGCCGGGTCGGGTACACGTCCATGCGGAAGGTCGGGTACTTGGCGAACATCGCCTTCTGCCCCGGCGTGAGCACGTTCGCGTACTGCTGCACGTTCGCGCGGGTCACCTGGTACAGCGGCTTGTCGGCGGCGAACGGGTCGGGGTGGAACTGGCCGACGCGGAAGCCCGCGGGCGGCCGGGTGATGCCGCCGTCCCAGGCCGGGATCGTGCCGGCGGCGTTGCCGGCCTTCTCGGCGCCGATCGGCGTCAGCGTGGTACCGAGCTTCGCCGCTTCCGACGCGCTCACCTTCGCCTGCGCCATGCCGGTGGCTGCCACGGATGCGCCGACCAGTGCGGCGAGCGCGGCTTTCCTGTAGGTCTTCATCGAATGCCTCCCTGTGGCGTCAGAACGAGTACTTGACGGTGAACGCCGCGAAGTCGCGGTCGTGGATCTGGTTGTATGCCTCGGCGCCCATGAACGACGTGTAGCTGAGGTCGAACACCAGCTTGTTGAGGTAGTTCGCCTCGACGCCGAGCGTCATCGACTTGCGGTCCTCGAGGAAGTTGCCACCCGGCCCCGGGGTGATGCCGTTGACGTCATGGTTGAACGCGACGCGCGGCGAGAGCGTGATGGGCGTGCCGAACGCGTTGGAGTAGTCGGCGCGCGCCGCGACGCGGTAGCCCCACGAGAACGCGGTCGGGAAACCGCCGGTGAGCGTGAGCGGGTTGCGCATGCAGCCGAACTGCGCGCCGCCCGGCAGCGGGAAGCCGGCCGCCAGCACGTCGCCGACGTCGCAGCCGCCACCGGTGTCGGTGCCTTCGCCCTCGTAGCGCAGCTCGCTGTGCGACGGCAGGTCCCACACTTCGGTCGCACCGACTTCCGCCACCATCGCCAGCTGCTCGGCGCCGAGCACGTTGCCGAACGCCTTCGTGAACGTCATCTGCAGCTGGCTGACTTCGTGTTCGCGCCAGCCGCGCACTTCCGAGCCGAACGCGTACTGCCCGAGCTGGCTGTTGAAGTCGAGCGCCGGCAGCGGGATGAACGGGTTGAGCGGGCTCAGCGCCGCGTACAGCAGCTCGACGTCGTCCACCTGCAGCGGCATGTTCGGCCGGTGGCTGATCTCGCCCTGCCACGCGATACCGCCCGGCAGCGTCGTGTTCCACGAGATGCCGTACAGCTGGATGTCTTCCGGGTACTCGACGAAGAAACGGCCGGTCGCGGCGCCGCCGACCGGGTCGGTGACCGCGCGGCCCGACAGCAGCGGCACGCGGCTGTGGTAGTTCAGGAAGTAGAAGCCGAACTCGGTTTCGTTCAGCGCCTCGGCGTACCAGCGCAGCGCCATGCCGAACTGCCCGGAATCGTCGGCGTTGCGGTTCGGCAGGCGGCCGACGGCGTTGCCGCAGCCGATCGCGACGATCTGGGCGGCGGTGGCCGGGCCGTAGATCGCGGCGAGGTCGGCGAAGCGGTCGGACGTGGCGTAGCCGGCCGGGCCGTTGTAGCAGGTGGAGAAGAAATTCTCCGGGTTGTACACCGGCTGCGGCGTGGTGCCGAAGCCCAGCATCACGTAGGTGCCGCCCGGCGTCGCGAAGTCGTTGGAGCTGAAGTACGTGCCGGCCGCGTCGATCTCGATTTCCTCGAACTCGAACATGTACAGCGCCTCGAGCGAGACGTTGTCGCTCAGCTGCACCGAGCCCCAGAGCATGTCGATGGGCAGGAACGCTTCCTTCAGCTCGGCGCCCGCGACGCGCAGCGCCGACAGGTCGACCGGGTTGATCACGTTGATGCCGTTCTGGATGAACGTGCCCTCGCCCCAGCTCACGACCTGGCGGCCGAGGCGGACGGTGCCGTTGTTGCCGCCGTCGGCGCCCAGCTCGAAGTCCTTGAACACGAAGAAGTCGAGCATGCGGAAGCGCTGGCCGATGCGGTCCAGCGCCTCGTCGGTCATGTCGTCGCGGCCTTCGTTCTCGAAGTCGTAGAAGTACGTGGCGCGGGCGAACAGGCCCCAGTCGCGCCAGTTCAGCGACAGCTCCGACGTCAGCTTCACCGCGCTCGAAATCGCGTCGCCGTCGTCGTACTTGAGGTTGCCGTCGTCACGGTTGGCCGAGAAGCGGCCGGGGGCGGCCAGCTGCTCCGGCGAACCCGGCACACCGCCGGCGGCGGTGCAGCGGCCCGGGCCGACCGGGATCGCGCCGAGCGGGACGTTCTGGGTGCACAGGAGCGGGTTGAACCACGACTTGGCGATCAGGTCGTCGTCCCGGTCCTCGACGCGCCACGCGTAGCCGTACGACACCGTCGTGTCGAGGCTGCCGGTGAGCTCGCCGTTCGAGAACTCGAAGGCGTGGGCGGCCGGCGCCAGCATCAGACCGAGGGCGACCGCGGCGGCCAGCGGGGCACGAGCGACCGGCCCGTGGGATGCGTGCATTCTCTTCATGGGTTCGTCCTCGACTCGGTTCTGGGCAGCGGAAGGGTGACGGCGGCGGGCGCCGGCGGCTTCGGCCGGCGTTGCGCGGTGTTCGGAATGCATCGGATTCGGTTCCCCCGGACTCTAGAGCATTTCCTCTAGGCATATTAAATGTTCGTTAGGAAATGGCAATGCTGCGGCGTATGGAAATTTCGGGAACGTGATCCCGGTCAATCGGACGCCGCGAACATCGCCGCCGCCGGAGCGAACGGGCGCAGGGTGACCCCGAGCGCGGACCGCACCGGTGCGGCGTCGTAGACCAGGTCCTCGCCCAGTCGCCGCTGCATGCCCTCCCCGGCATCGGTCACCGCGCCGGTGGCGCGCGCGAGGCCCAGCGCCGCGCCGAACGCCGCGTCGGGCAGCCGCCAGATCCGCGCGGACGGCACCGCGGCCGCGAGCGTGCGGCGGACCATCTCGTCGTAGCGGAGCGTCTCGCCGCCGGGCAGGTCGAAGCGCCCCGGCACCGGGCCGGGACGGCGCGCGCCCGCGAGCACCGCCGCGGCGACATCCGCCGCATGGACCGGCTGGCGGAGGCCGGTCGCGCCACGGGGCAGCGGTATCACGCGCCAGCGCCGGGCCAGGTCGACGAAGCGGGTGAGGTTCCGGTCGCGGCCGACGCCGTAGATCAGCGTCGGTCGCAGCAGCGTCAGCGCCGCGCCGCGCGCCGTGCAGGCGGCGGCGAGACGGGTTTCGGCGTCCGCGAGGCGGCCGGCGAGTTCGCGCTCCGCCGGGTCGACCGACCGCGACTTGCTGTGCACGCTGGTCGAACCGAGCGCGACGACCCGCGCCGAGGCCGGTCCGGCGCGCTCGTACCAGCGCGAGAATTCGTGCAGCGGTCCGACGCTGATCACCACGTCGTATGCCGGCTGCGGCGGTGTCCATCCGCCGAGGTCGCCCCGGTGCCAGTCGATGCCGGCACGCGACGGCGGCTCGCGCCGGGTCACCGCGGTGAGGCGTGCCTCGCCAGGGCGCCACTCGTCCAGCAGCGCGTGGCCGACCGCGCCGGTCAGACCGAACGCGAGCCAGTCCGCCGTCACCCGGGTTTCTTCGGCAGGATCCATGCGAGCAGCAGATAGCCGGCGATCGCCGACAGCAGCGAGCCCGCCAGGATGCCGACGCGGTTGGCGACCTGCAGGTCGAAATGCGACGCATCGAACGACAGCGCGCCGATGAACAGGCTCATCGTGAAACCGATGCCGCACAGCATCGACATGCCGTACAGGCCGCCCCAGGTCACCCCGTCCGGGCGGCGGACCAGCCCCGTGCCGATCAGGCCGGCCGCCATCCCGAAGATGCCCAGCTGCTTCCCGACGAACAACCCGAGGGCGATGCCGAGCGGCACCGGCTCGGCGAGGCTGGCGAGGCTGAGTCCCGACAGCGGAACGCCGGCGTTGGCGAACGCGAACAGCGGCAGGATGCCGTACGCCACCCAGGGGTGCAGCGCGTCTTCGAGCACTTCCAGCGGTCCCCGCACGTCGGGGTCGGCGACGCGCCGGCCGTACGCGTCTTCCACCGTGGCCGGCGCGGGCACCTGCAACGGCACGACCATGCCCAGCGCGACGCCGGCGAGGGTGGCGTGCACGCCCGATTTCAGCAGCGCCACCCACATCGCCACCCCGAGCACCATGTAGACGCTCAGCGTGCGCACGCCGCGGCGGTTCGCGACGATCAGCGCGGCGAGGGCGACCAGCGCCAGCCCGAGCGCCTGCATCGAGAGGTGGTCGGTGTAGTAGATCGCGATGATCAGGATCGCCCCGAGGTCGTCGGCGACGGCGATGGCCGTCAGCAGGAGCTTGAGCGCGAGCGGAACGCGGCTGCCGAGCAACGCGAGGACACCGAGGGCGAACGCGATGTCGGTCGCCGCCGGGATGGCGACGCCGCGCATCGCGACCGGGTCGCCCCAGTTCGCCCACGCGTAGATGCCCATCGGCACGGCCATGCCGGCCAGCGCGCACAGTCCGGGCAGCAGCATCTGCGAGCGCTGCGAGAACTGCCCATGGATCATCTCGCGCTTCAGTTCGAGACCGACCAGCAGGAAAAAGACGGCCATCAGTCCGTCGTTGATCCACAGCAGCAGCGGCTTGTCGAGGTCGAGTTCGCCGATCCGCACCTGCACCGGCAGCCTGAACAGGTCCTCGTACAGGTCCTCGAGCGGGGAATTGGCGCAGACCAGCGCCAGGGCGGCGGCGATGATCAGCAGGATGCCGCCGGAGGCCTCGAGCCGGATGAAGTGCGCCAGCTCGCGAGCGGCACGCTCTGCCAGCGTCGATGCGGTCTTTCCCATGTTTTGCCCGGTGCTTGGCGAAATCCGATTATAGGCCGCACGCGCTCGGGCCCGCGTGGCCGGTGCGATGTATCGTGTCGCGCCAGCCCGCCGACCCGAGACCGCCGTGACTTCGACGCTCCGCCGCATCGCGCTGCCCACCGGTCCTCTGCTCGCCGCGGCGCTCTACCTGTGGCTGGCCGGCACCGGCGAACCGCACGTGCTCGCGGCCACGGTCGGGCTGACGGCCTGGTGCGCGGCGTGGTGGGTGCTCGAACCGGTGCCGGCCCCCGTGACCGCGCTGCTGCCGCTCGCCGCGCTGCCGGTGCTGGGCGTGCTCGACGCCAAGCAGGTCGCGCAGAGTTACGGGCACGAACTGATCCTGCTGCTCGGCGGCGGCTTCATGCTCTCGCGCGCGCTGGAGCGCAGCGGCGCGCATCGCCGGCTCGCACTGGCGATGGTGCGCGCGTTCGGCGGCCGCAGCGGCCGGCATCTGCTGTACGGCTTCATCGCCGCGACCGGTGTCGTTTCGATGTGGATCAGCAACACGGCGACGACGCTGCTGATGCTGCCGGTGGCGCTGGCGGTGCTGCAGTCGTACCCGGACCGCCGACTGCACGCGCCGCTGATCCTGGCGATCGCCTACGCGGCGAGCATCGGCGGGCTCGGCACGCCGATCGGGTCGCCACCCAATCTCGTGTTCATGCAGGTCTACGCCGACGTCACCGGCACGCGCTACGGCTTCCTCGACTGGATGGCGATCGGCGTACCGGTGGTGCTGGTGTTCCTGCCGCTGCTGGGGCTGTGGCTCGGCCGGCGGCTCGCCGGCGCACCCGCGGCGGTGCTGCCCGATGCCGGCGCGTGGACGACCGGCGAGCGCCGCGTCATCGCCGTGTTCGCGCTGACCGCCGCCGCGTGGATCTTCCGCAGCGAGCCGTTCGGCGGCTGGAGCGCGCTGCTCGGCCTTCCGGGCGCCAACGACGCCAGCGTCGCGCTGCTCGCGGTGGTGCTGCTGTGCGTGATTCCCGACGGCAAGGGCCGCCAGCTGCTGGACTGGGAAACGGCCGAACGCGTGCCGTGGGGCGCACTGGTGCTGTTCGGCGGCGGCATCGCGCTCGCGGCGGCGTTCCAGAGCTCCGGGCTCAGCGACCGGCTCGCGCGTTCGCTTTCGGGGCTCAGCGTGCTGCCGCTGCCGGTGCTGCTGGCGGGCATCGTCGGCAGCGGCAGCACGCTGAGC
>CAMPHE010000065.1 GCA_946885815.1 uncultured Arenimonas sp. | reverse complement strand
CGTCGTCACCGCGCCGGGCACCGGCTTGCGCTTGCCCTTCGGCAGCGGCAGCTTCGCGACTTCCTCGCCGGCGGCGGCGACCAGTTCGTTGCGCCGCTCCTCCGGGATTTCCTGCCAGTGGCAGCCGAGGATCGCGCCTTCGAGCGCGTAGAGCAGGTTCAGGCTCGGCTTGAAGCCGGCGCGCTTGACGCGTACGTACGCGGCGAGCGAACCGACGGCTTCCAGGTCTTCCTGCGTGCGGATGCCGGTCTGCCGCAGCCACGCGGCGGATTTCGGGCCGATGTTGCGCAGCTTGGTGCCGGGTGTGGTGTTCATGCGGTCTCCGCGGCGGGCCGCGCCGCCGTGCTGGCCTCCAGCCACGCGCGGGCGATCGCTTCGATGCCCTGCTGGTCGATCGCGTCGAACCGGCCGGGGAGGGGACTGTCGAGGTCGAACACGCCGACCAGCGTGTCGCCGTCGAACAGCGGCACCACCAGCTCCGAGCGCGACGCCGAATCGCAGGCGATGTGGCCGGGGAACGCGTCGACATCGGGCACGCGCTGCGTCGCGCCGGTGGCCGCGGCGGTACCGCAGACGCCCTTGCCGATCGCGATCCGCACGCACGCCGGCAGGCCCTGGAACGGGCCGACGACCAGCTCGACGCCATCGTGGAAATAGAAGCCGACCCAGTTCAGGTCCGGCAGCGCGTGGTAGACCAGCGCCGACAGGTTCGCGGCGTTCGCGACCCGGTCGCGCTCGCCGTGCATCAGCGCGCGCGCCTGGTCGAGCAGCTGCGCGTACTGCTCGTGGCGGTCGCCTTGCAGGATGTCGGCCTTGAACATCGGGGCGCTCCCGGGGTGGGCCGCCAGCTTACCAGCCGGCTCCGCGGGCGTGCTTGGTAAGCTGCGCGCGCACACCCCGGGGAGGGCGCATGGACCTGACGACACTGCCGCGCGAAGACGGCTTCCGGCTGCGCGGGCAGTCGGTGACCCGGCTGGAAACCTTCGTGGACGCCGCCTTCGCGTTCGCGCTGACGCTGCTGGTGATCGCCGGCGACGACCTGCCCGACAGCTTCGCCGAACTGCGCGAGGCGCTGCGGCGCACGCCGGTGTTCGTGTTCTGCTTCATCCTGATCGCGATGTTCTGGTCCGGCCACAATCGCTGGAGCCGGCGCTTCGGGCTGGAGGACACGAAATCCACCGTGCTGAGCATGGGATTCGTGCTGGCGGTGCTGGTGTACGTGTATCCGCTGCGGATGGTGATCGCGAGCGGCCTGCATTTCATGACGCGCGGCTTCGTGCCGGCGGACATGACGTTCGCGGTCGAGAACGTGATGTACGACCTGCAGACCGCCTTCATCATCTACGGCCTGGGCTTCACCGTGCTCGCGGCGATCCTGCTGCTGCTGAACCGGCATGCGCTGTCGCGCGCGGAATACCTGCAGCTCGACGAAGCCGAGCGCATCGAGACGCAGGGCGAGATCGCGATCCAGGGCATGCTCGCCGGTGCCGGCCTGCTGAGCGTCGCGCTATCGGCGTGGCTGCTGCTCTACGACGATCCGCGCTCGGCGCCGGTGACCGCCGGGCTGCCCATGTACACCTACATGCTGCTCGGTGTCGCGATCCCGATCCACGCCAAGCGCGTCGAGCGCCGCCGGAACGCCGCGCTGGCGCGGCCATGAAGATCTACGTCACCGGCACCGACACCGGCGCCGGCAAATCGTTCGCCAGCGTCGCGCTGCTGCACGCGCTGCGCCGCGACGGCGCCACCGCGGTCGGCATGAAACCGGTCGCGAGCGGGGCCGTCGTGACGCCCGACGGGCTGCGCAACGACGACGCGCTGGCGTTGCAGGCGGCCAGCGCCCCGCGCCCCGACTACGCGCTGGTGAATCCGTTCGCGCTGCCCGAGCCGACCGCGCCGCAGATCGCCGCCGCGCTCGCCGGCGTCCCGGTGACGCTGCCGCCGATCGTCGACGCGGCGGTCCGACTCGCCGCATCGGCCGACCACCTCGTCGTCGAAGGCGTCGGCGGCTGGCGCGCGCCGCTCGCCGACGACCTGGAGCAGCGCGATGTCGTCCGCGCGCTCGACCTGACGGTCGTGCTGGTGGTCGGACTGAAGCTGGGCTGCCTGAACCACGCCCGGCTGACGGCCGAGGCGGTGGCGGCCGACGGCTGCCGGGTCGCCGGCTGGATCGGGGCCGCGGTGGAGCCGCCGGGCCGGCACGACGCGGCCTATCTGGCGCTGCTCCGGAACGCGCTGGGAGCGCGCTGCCTCGGGGTTCTGCCGCATGCGCCGGACGGTTTGCCGACGCCCGTTCACGCGGCCTGTCTCACCCTCGACTGATCGCGCCGGCGCAACGCCGAGGGTGCATTAATGCACTTGACAGTTCACTTTCCAAAAATAGAATGACCGCTCATTCAATTCGGCCGGATTCGCGTCGCACGGGCGTGTAACCGGTTACGTCACCGAGGTCTCCATGAACGCCCGTACCCGACTCGCGGCCGCCGCCGTGCTCGCCGCCCTGTTCCTCGCCGCTTGCTCGGAACCCGCCGCGCCGCCCGCGCCGCCGCCGGCCGACGTCACCGTGGTGACCCTGAAGGCGCAGCCGGTGTCGCTGACGCGGGAGCTGGCCGGCCGCACCGTGGCCTTCCAGGTCGCCGAGGTCCGGCCGCAGGCCACCGGCATCGTCAAGCGCCGGCTGTTCGAGGAAGGGTCGCTCGTCCGTGCCGGCCAGGCGCTGTACGAGCTGGACCAGAGCAATTACCGCGCAACCGCCGACAGCGCCCGGGCCAACCTCGCGCGTGCGCAGGCCACCGCCGAATCCACCCGCCTCGCGGCGCTGCGCTCGACCGAACTGGTGAAGGAAAACCTCGTGAGCCGGCAGGCGAACGAAACCGCGCAGGCGCAGGCCGCCGCCGCCGCCGCCGAAGTGGCCGCCGCGCGTGCGCAGCTGGCCGCGGCGCAGGTCAGCCTCGGCCACACGCGCGTGACGGCGCCGATCTCGGGCCGCATCGGCAAGTCGTCCGTCACCGCCGGCGCGCTGGTGACCGAAAACCAGCCGGCCCCGCTGGCGACCATCCAGCAGACCGACCCGATGTACATCGACCTGAGCCAGTCCTCGAGCGAGTGGCTGCAGCTGCGCCGCGAGATGGAAGCCGGCCGCCTGCAGCGCGACGGCAAGGTGCCGGTGAAGGTGGTGCTGGAGGACGGCAGCGAATACACGCACTTCGGCGAACTGGCGTTCTCCGAGGTCACCGTCGACCCGGCGACGGGCAGCTACGCGCTGCGCGTCGTCGTGCCGAACCCCGACCAGCTGCTGCTGCCCGGCATGTACGTGCGCGCGGTGGTCGACATGGGCCAGCGGCCCGACGGCGTGCTCGCGCCGCAGCAGGGCATCACGCGCGATCCGAAGGGCGGCGCCACCGCGATGGTGGTGACGGCCGACGGCACCGTCGAAGCGCGCGCCGTGTCGGCGAGCCGCACGGTCGGCGACCAGTGGCTGGTCGACGCCGGGCTGCAGCCGGGCGACCGCGTGATCGTCGAGGGCCTGCAGAAGATCGCGCCGGGCGCGAAGGCGAACCCGATCGAGCGCGGCGACGCGCCGGCCGAAGCCGCGACCACCGCCGACGAGGACGCGTAAATGCTCGCCCGCTTCTTCATCGATCGGCCCATCTTCGCGTGGGTCATCGCGATCATCATCATGCTCGCCGGTGCGCTCGCGCTGACGCGGCTGCCGATCTCGCGCTACCCGACGATCGCGCCGCCGTCGGTGACGATCAACGCCAGCTACCCGGGCGCCTCGGCGCAGGCCGTCGAGAACTCGGTGACGCAGATCATCGAGCAGGCGATGACCGGCCTCGACGGCCTCGACTACATGTCGTCGGCCTCCGATTCCAACGGCTCGGTGTCGGTGACGCTGACCTTCGAGTCGGGCACCGACCCCGACATCGCCCAGGTGCAGGTGCAGAACAAGCTGCAGCTGGCGACCGCGACGCTGCCGCAGATCGTGCAGCAGCAGGGCATCGGCGTGAACAAGGCCAGCGCCGGCTTCCTGCTGGTGCTGGGCTTCGTCAGCGAAGACGGCTCGATGGACCGCAACGACATCAGCGACTACGTGTCGTCGACGATCGTCGATCCGCTCAGCCGCGTGCCGGGCGTCGGCGGCGTGCAGGTGTTCGGCGGCAAGTACGCGATGCGCATCTGGCTCGACCCCGGCAAGCTCAACACCTATGCGCTGACGCCCGACGAGGTGATCACGGCGATCCGCGCGCAGAACGCCCAGGTCGCGGTCGGCCAGCTCGGCGGCACGCCGGCGATCGACGGCCAGCAGATCAACGCGACGATCACCGGCAGCGACCGCCTGCAGACGCCGGAACAGTTCCGCGACATCGTGCTGCGCAGCGGCAGCGACGGCTCGGTGCTGCGCCTCGGCGACATCGCCCGCGTCGAGATCGGTTCCGAAGGCTACGGCGTGATCAGCCGCTACAACGGCAAGCCGGCCAGCGGCGTCGCGGTGATGATGGCCACCGGCGCCAACGCGCTCGACACCGCCGACGGCGTGCAGGCGCTGATGGAGCGGATGAAGCCGACGTTTCCCGCCGGGCTGAAGGTGGTGACGCCGTTCGACACGACGCCGTTCGTGCGCGTGTCGATCAAGGAAGTGCTGGTGACCCTGCTCGAGGCGGTGGTGCTGGTGTTCCTGGTGATCTTCCTGTTCCTGCAGAACTTCCGCGCGACGCTCATTCCGACGATCGCGGTGCCCGTGGTGCTGCTGGGCACGCTCGGCGTGCTGCTGGCGTTCGGGTTCTCGATCAACATGCTGACGATGTTCGCGATGGTGCTCGCGATCGGCCTGCTGGTCGACGACGCGATCGTCGTCGTCGAGAACGTCGAGCGCGTGATGAGCGAGGAGGGACTGTCCCCGATCGAGGCCACGCGCAAGTCGATGGACCAGATCACCGGCGCGCTGGTCGGCATCGGCCTGGTGCTGGCGGCGGTGTTCATCCCGATGGGTTTCCTCGAAGGCTCCACCGGCGTGATCTACCGGCAGTTCACCGCGACGATCGTGTCGGCGATGGCGCTGTCGGTGCTGGTCGCGATCGTGCTGACGCCGGCGCTGTGCGCGACGATGCTCAAGCCGCTGAAGAAGGGCGAGCACCACGGCGAGACCGGCTTCTTCGGCTGGTTCAATCGCAAGTTCGACCTCGGCAAGCGCCGCTACCAGGGCGCGGTCGGCGGCATCCTGCAGCGCGGCGCCCGCTTCCTGCTGATCTACCTCGCGCTCGGCGCGGCGATGGCGTTCCTGTACGCGAAGGTGCCGTCGTCGTTCCTGCCCGACGAGGACCAGGGCGTGCTGTTCACGATCATCCAGACGCCGGTCGGCGCGACGCAGGAGCGCACCGCCGACGCGATGCAGAAGGTCGAAGACCACTACATCAGGAACGAGGCGGAGCACATCGAGTCGGTGTTCGCGGTGCAGGGCTTCAGCTTCGGCGGCAGCGGCCAGAACAACGCGATGGTGTTCGTGAAGCTCAAGGACTGGGACGAGCGCACGTCGCCGGAAGCGAGCGTCGACGCGATCATCGGCCGTGCGTTCGGCGCGTTCGCGTCGATTCGCGACGCGATGGTGTTCGCGCTGGCGCCGCCGCCGGTGATGGAGCTGGGCACCAGCGGTGGTTTCAACCTGTACCTGCAGGACGTCGCCGGCCAGGGCCACGACGCGCTGATGGCGGCGCGCAACCAGCTGCTCGGGGGCGCGGCCCAGAGCCCGCTGCTGCAGGGCGTGCGGCCGAACGGGCAGGAGGACACGCCGCAGTTCCGGGTCGATGTCGACACCGAACGCGCCGAGGCGCTGGGCGTGTCGGTGGCCGAGATCAACTCGACGCTGTCGGTCGCGTGGGGCGGGCGCTACATCGACGACTTCATCGACCGCGGCCGCGTCAAGCGCGTGTACGTGCAGGCCGACGCGCCGTTCCGCATGGTGCCGGAGGACTTCGGCCAGTGGTACGTGCGCAGCCGCGCCGGGGAAATGGTGCCGTTCACCGCGTTCGCGACCACGCACTGGGAATACGGCTCGCCGCGGCTGGAGCGCTACAACGGCGTGCCGGCGGTGAACATCACGGGCACGCCCGCGCCGGGCATCAGCTCCGGCGACGCGATGGCCGAGATCGAGCGCCTCGCCGCCGAACTGCCGCAGGGCTTCGCGGTGCAGTGGAGCGGCGCGTCGTACCAGGAACGCGTGGCCGACGCGCAGACGCCGATGCTCTACGCGCTGTCGCTGCTGATCGTGTTCCTGTGCCTCGCGGCGCTGTACGAGAGCTGGTCGATCCCGAGCTCGGTACTGCTGGTGGTGCCGCTGGGCATCCTCGGCGCGGTGCTGTTCACATGGCTGCGCGGGCTGGAGCGCGACGTCTACTTCCAGGTCGGGCTGCTCACCACGGTGGGCCTGTCGAGCAAGAACGCGGTGCTGATCATCGAGTTCGCGAAGGCGAACCTGGAGAAGGGCATGGGCGTGGTCGAAGGCACGCTCGCGGCGATCGGCGACCGCCTGCGGCCGATCCTGATGACGTCGATCGCGTTCGGCTTCGGCGTGCTGCCGCTGGCGCTCGCCACCGGCGCCGGCTCGGGCGCGCAGCGCGCGATCGGCACGGGCGTGATCGGCGGCATGCTGTTCGGCACGTTCCTCGGCATCTTCTTCATCCCGCTGTTCTTCGTCACGGTGCGCCGGTTCGTCGACCGGCGGCGGGCGGCCTGAGATGGCGGCGTCGCGCGACGTCGCCAAGGCCGCGGTCCGCGCCGAAGCGCAGCGGGCGCGGATCCTCGACGCCGCGCGGCGCTGTTTCGCCGACCGCGGCTTCCACGGCGCGACGATCGCGGCGATCGCCGACACCGCCGGCATGAGCCAGGGGCTGATCTACCGCTACTTCGCGTCGAAGGCGGCGATCATCCACGCCATCACCGACAGCCAGCGCGAGGTGCGCACGCGCACGCTCGCACGCATCGGGCGCTGCTCGGAGCTGGTGGACGCGGTGCTCGACCGCATCGACTGCCGCGGCGACGGGGAGGGCTTCGATGCGGTGCTGTTCCTCGAGATCACCGCCGAGGCGAGCCGCGACCCGGATATCGCCGTCGTCGTCGGCGCGCAGGAGCGCGACCTCTGGGACGATTTCTCGACGCTGGTACAGCGCAGCGCCGAGGCCGCGGGACAGCCGCTCGATGCCGAGGCGCTGCGGCGGCGGACGCTGCTGTTCCGCTGCCTCGTCGACGGGCTGGTGCTGTCGGGCACGCGGGATCCGCGACTGGATCGCGCGGCGATGCGGGCCGCGTTGCTGGAGGGGTTGGCGGACCTGGGGTTGTAGGGGCGCGCGCTTTCGCGCGGTGTCGGGTCGCGGCTGAAGCCGCTCCTACGTTTCCGCGGGGCCGGCGTAGCGGCAGCCGGAGGTGCAGGTTTCGTGCACCACGATCAGCGACAGGGCCGGCAGCGACGGTTTCAGTTCGTCCCAGATCCAGCGTGCGAGGTGTTCGCTGGTCGGGTTCTCGAGGCCGGGGATGTCGTTGAGGTAGTGATGATCGAGGCGGTCGTAGAGCGGCGCGAACGCGGCCTTGATGTCGCCGAAATCCATGATCCAGCCGGTGTGCGGATCGGGTTCGCCGGCGACGTGCAGTTCCACCGCGAACGAATGCCCGTGCAGGCGCGCGCACTTGTGTCCCGGCGGCACGTTCGGCAGCCGGTGCGCGGCTTCGATGCGGAAAACCTTGAAGATGTCCATGCCGCGATTGTAGCCGGCATCACCCGGCAAGCACGCGCGGCGGACGCTGTTTTCACGGGTCGGCGTGCAGATTGGCGTCCATCGCCAACCCCTCCGGAAACCCGCCGCCATGCCCACCTCGTCCCTGCATCTTTCGTCCCGCGCGCCGCATCTGGCCGCCGTGTTCGCGCTGGTGGTCGGTGGCGCGATCGTCTGGTTCGCGCAGGGCGCCGACCGCGCCTTGCCGAGCGTCCACACGCCGTCGAGCGTGGTCGGGCCGGTCGCGATGCCGTCGGTGCCGGTCGAGTCGGCCGAAGCCGCTTCCGCGCCCGCGGCGACGCCGCTGCCGGTGGCGGCGCCCGTCGGCTCGGCGGACGTCGTCTCGGCGGACGTCGTCGCCGATGTGCCGGCGGCCGAGGCGGATCCGTTCGCCGCGGTCATCGTCGAGCCGGTGGATCCGGCCGAGGCGCTGTTCGGCGATTCGGCGGCGGTCGCCGCTTCGAACTGACGCAGGCGGCCGCCGCGCGCGCGGCGCGGTCACCCCGGTGACGGACCTGTTCGCCG
>CAMPHE010000064.1 GCA_946885815.1 uncultured Arenimonas sp. | reverse complement strand
CGCGACGCGGCGGCGCGGTCGCCGGTGGTCGCGGCGGCGACCAGGTACTCGTCGTAGATGCGTTCCGCGTCGCGGGTCACGGGGTCGGTCCGTCCTGTCTTCGGAAGCAAGGTGCGCCTTGGGGACGGAAAGGTTCAATCTGGCGACGCGTCGGGGGCATCGGCTGGCCGCCGCGAGTGCATGGCGGTATACCGGCGTCTGGCCTGGCTGCCCACGATCCGGGGGCGGCGGGATCCGGACGGAGAAGAAAATGACACTGATCGACGACGTCACGAGCCGGCTCGGCCGGACCGACCTCACGGGCCTGGAGCAGTTGCGCGCGCTGATCGCGTCCGGCCAGCGCCCGGGCATCGCCGTGTCGCTCGACTTCGCACTGACCTAAGTCGAGTTCGGCCGCGCCGTGTTCGAAGGCACGCCCGGCCCGCATGCGTACAACCCTATCGGCATGGTGCACGGTGGTTATGCCGCGACGCTGCTCGATTCCGCGTGCGGCTGCGCGGTGCATTCGCAGCTGCGCGCCGGGCAGTCGTACACGACACTCGAACTCAAGATCGCCTACCACAAGGCGCTGACGAGCGAGAGCGGCCCGCTGCGCGCCGAGGGGCGCGTGCTGTCGATGGGGCGGCGCGCGGCGTTCGCGGAGGGGAAGCTGTTCGATGCGAGCGGACGGCTGTTCGCGTCGGCGACATCGACGCTGCTGGTGATCGAGCAGTAAGCGCAGGGGCACCTGCCTGCGTCGTCAGCGTCGTCCCACGGCGCGTGCGTACCGCGCGCCGATCTACATCACCGCCAGCGCCGCGTTGGTGAACTGCGCGGGATACTCGTCGCGGATCTGCAGCTTGCGTTCGATCGAGGCCAGGATGTGGCTCGCGAAGTTGACGCCGGCCATTTCGCCGCACGTGAACAGGTTGCCCGGGGTGAACACGTTCACCTCGAGGATCGTGTCGCCGATGATGTCGATGCCCACCAGGAACATCCCGTCCGCCTGCAGCTTGGGCCGGATCAGTTCGGCCAGCCGCAGTTCGCGCTCGGTGATCTTCACCGGCTTCGCCTTGCCGCCCGCATGGATGTTGCTGCGCACGTCGTCCTCGGCACCGACCCGTCGCATCGCCGCGTACTTGCCGTCCACCTGCAGCGGCACGCCATTCATCATGAAGAGGCGGATATCTCCCTTGTCGGCTTCCGGTACGACCGTCTGGGCGATGATGTAGCCGTCGCGCGAAATCGCCTCCGCCATCTGGTTGAGGTTTCCGGCCGACTTCGAGTTCACGACGAACACGCCCTGGCCGCCGGAACCCTGCAGCGGCTTCAGCACCACCTTGCCGCCGTTGGCCTTGGCGAACGCCTTGATGTCGCCGGTATGGCGGCTGACGAGCGTCTTGGCGCGCACTTCGCGGGGAAAGGACTGGAAGTAGAGCTTGTTGATCGCCAGCGCGAGCGAATCCGGATCGTTCAGCACCAGCACGCCGGCTTCCGTCGCGCGCCGCCCGAACTGGAGGCCGATGGTCTGCGCCCACGGCCGCTCGCAGGCTTCCTTCGCGGGATCGCTGCGCAGCATCAGCACGTCGAGGTCGCCGATGTCGATCAGCGTGCTCTTCTTGCCGCTGGCCTTGAGCGTCTTGAAGAATTCGTCGCGCGAGCGGGCCTTGCCCTTGCCGGCCGGGATCATCCGCGCGTGCACCTGCACGGTGTCGTCGGGGCTCAGCACGAAATCGCCGGGTTGGATGTAGCAGACGTCGTGGCCGCGGCGGGAAGCCTCGTGTGCCAGCACCGTGGTGGTGTAGCGCGGGTACTCGGACTCGATCGAGTTCACGAAGAAGGCGATCAGCATGGCGTGGTTTCCCTGAGCAGGTCGATGAAGGTGTCGCCCTGCCGCAGGCGCGCGAGGCGGGCCTGGGCAGCGGGGCGTTCGAGAAATTCGGGCGTGGCCACGGGCGCATGCAGCATGCCGCGCGCTTCCAGTTCTTCGACCACCGGCACGTGGTGCTCGGCGATCTTTCCGTACCACAGCGGATCCAGCGACAGCCCGTCGGCGACCCGGCGCAGCACCTGCTGGAACCCGCGCAGGTAGATCGCGTCCTTGGTCAGGCCGCCGGAGCGGAAGATGCGCGCCACGATATTGAACGCACCCCGGCTGGAGAAGCCGTGCTCGTCATGCAGCAGTCGATGGCAGGCGATGAAATCGGCGCCGGCGAGCATCGCGTCCACCACCAGCACGCGCGCGGCGAGCAGGCGCAGGCGCGCCACGCTGAGGCCGCCGACCAGGAACTCGGCGAACACGCCCAGGCCTTCCTGCAGGCCTTCATAGCCGGCCAGCCCGGCGGCGAAGATGCCCAGCCCCTGCTGGCTGCCGTTGATGAAGGTCAGCACGTGCACGCTGACCTCGTGTTGCAGCAGCGGATCCAGCCGCTCGCGCGGGACACTGGCGTCGGTGGAGATCAGCAGCGATCGTCCCGAGACCATGAGGCCGGGACCGGTGTCGGAGCGCAGGCAGGTCTCGGCGACCGCGAAGGCCGGCGCCACTTCCGCGTAGCGCGCGAACATGCGCCGGGCTTCCGCTTCGACCGCCGCGGCGTCGACGCGTTTCCCGCCGCTTCGCGATTCCGGCGGAAACGCCCCGAGCAGGGTTTTCGCCAGTGCCAGCAGCTCGGGCTCGACCGGCCCGTACTGCAGCAGCGAGACATAGCGGAACGCATGCGTGTTGCGACGCTGCAGCATCGTCAGCTGCTGGTCGAGCTCCATCCGCTTCTCGGCGAACAGGCGCTCCAGCACGGGATCCTCCACCGCGCGCAGGTCGATGGCATACAACCGGCGCTTGGCGATGTCGGGATTGACCGGGAGCGGCCGGTAGCGGAACTCGGGCGCCTTTCGACATCCGCCGGCCTCGAACGCAGCGGCCGCCTGGGCGCTGTTGATCGGCGAGACGCCCAGCAGGAAATCGAACGAGGCGCTGAGGCGGGACAGGGCCCGGTCGGCGCGCCGCGCCGCCTGGATGAACCGCCGGCGGCCCAGCGAACGATGATGCGCGCGCTCGCCGGGCTCGCGCGATCCGTCGGCGTCCGCCAGCGCGATGAACTTCGCGGCCGCCTGCAGCACCCCATCGTGGATCGCGCTCTCCAGCTGATGGTAGATCTGCGGGTAGACGCGCCGTGCATCGCCGGGAATGCGATGGATCTGCGGGATGCCGAGCGACAGCCGGGAGATCCCCTCGCGCCCGCGCACCGCGGCTTCGATTGCGGGCGTGGGCAGCGTCACGCTGCCGGGGCGGAACGTCGGCGTGCGCAGGTCGATGTCGATGCCGGACAGCGCGGTCCGCAGGGTGTCGGCCGCCGCGCGTGCGCAGGCGTCGTCGCTCGCCGCCAGCGCGAATTCGAAACGTTCGAGGCGCGGGCTCACCTCGTCCAGACTCCAGTCGCGTGGCAGGTCGTGCAGCACGACCAGCAGGAAACGGGGGTAGTCGGGCTGCAGCAGGTCGAGCAGCCGCGCCACCTCGGCGCCGGCGTCGGCATCGGCCGGCTCGCCGCCGGCCTCGGGCCAGACCACGCTGGCCGCGCTGATCGACGCGACGCGCCGCGCGAGGCTGAAGGGTGCGTCGGGATGGCGCGCCAGCAGCAGGAACGGCAGCGGCCGGTCCACGTGCACGCGCCCGCCTTCGGGCAGCGCGCGCCGATACGCATGCTCCCCGCCCAGGTCGGGCGACGGCGGCTTCTGCGCCGGCGCGTCGCGGCTCACGCCGCGGAACCGCCGAGCAGGGCGCGTGCGTGCGCGGCCGCATCGCGGATGAAGGCGCGCATCGCCACCAGTTCGCCCGGGTCCGGCACGCCGGACCATTCGTCCATGTAGAACTTCTTGAATTCCAGCGCGATCGCGCAGCCGGTTCGCGGGTAACGCGCGTGCACGAAGCGCGCGAGTTCGCCCCTGCCCTGGAACGCGACGTTCTCCCGCACGTCCAGCCGGCGGCCGTTGAAGTCGAAGGCGCGCATCCGCTCGATCAGCGGATCGAGCAGGAACGACCACGTGTCCCGCGGCATCGAGAAGGTGCCGATGTTGATGTCCGGCGCGAGTGCCTGTGGCATGGGCGCGGCGTCGGCACCGTCGCGGCGATGGTTGTAGCTGTGCACGTCGAACAGGACGAAGCGGCCGTGGCGCGCGACGATCTCATCGAGCAGATCGCCGAGCATCCGGTAGAAGCTGCGGTGGTAGTCGCGCAGGGCTTCCAGCAGCGCGCCGGCGGGCGGCGCATGCCAGACGTGCAGTCCCCAGCACTGCTCCGGCGTGAGGTACACCGCGTCGTCGAGCCCGCGATTGAGGTCGACCTCGAAGCGCGAGCGCGTCGCGATGACGTGCGTGGGCACATCGACGATGGCCTGGCCGGTATGCGGATCTTCCTCGCGCAGTCGCTCGTGTTCGGGCAGCGCCATCGCCGCCGATGACGCCGCGCCGAGGGCGTGGCCGTCGTGGATGGCGGTGGCCACGATGGGATCGGCGCCGCGCTGTACGAGCCACCACGCCGGCGGGATGGGGTCTGCCTGCATGGCGCCAGCCTGGCCCAGGGCGTGTGGCCGAGGCGTGCAGGGCGGTCAGGCCGCGGAGCGCCCGCCGCGATCGCTCAGAGCAGCCGGGTACCCAGCGGCACGTCGCCGTCGGGCACGCACAGCCGCACGTGCCCGTCCGCGTCGTGGAAGCCGGTGACGAGACATTCGGACTGCAGCGGGCCGATCTGCTTCTTCGGGAAATTGACGACGCCCACCACCAGCCGGCCGACCAGCGCCTCCGGCGTGTAGTGGCCGGTGAGCTGCGCGCTCGATTTGCGCACGCCGATCTCCGGCCCGAAATCGACGTGCAGCACGTACGCCGGCTTGCGCGCCTCGGGGAACGGGCGCGCCTCGATCACGCGGCCGACGCGCAGTTCGACCTTCGCGAAGTCGTTCCAGGTGATGGGGTCCATGGCGCGATTATCGGCCGGGAGCGGCTGCGATAGCATCCACCGCTTCCCTCGATGCCCTGGAGTCCCGCATGCGGATGCAAACCGCCGGCTGCCTCGCGCTTTGTTTGCTGTTGTCGGCCGGCACGGCGAGTGCGGACGCGGCGCGCACCACGGTGACCGTGCTGCCGGAACGCGCCGCCTGCGAAACCGCCCGCCTCGGCGACGCGACGGCCCGGCCCGGCGAAGACGGCGGTTTCGTGTTCTCGCCCGCACTGGACGCACCGACGGAGCTGCGCTTCGAATGCGGCCACGCGTACGCGTTCCACGTCGCGCCGGGCGACGACCTGGTGGTGCGCCTGCAGGGGGACGAGATCGTGTTCGAAGGGCGCGGTGCCGACGCAAACCGATACCTCGCGGCGCCGGCCGCGCTTTCCGCCGAACGGCTGATGGCGGGCATCCGCACGCCATGGGCACGGTTCGCGCCGGCGTGGGCGGACGCGCGCGCGGAGGATCTCGCGCGCCTGGCGGCCATCGCCGGCGACGTGGGGGCCGATTTCGCGGCGCGCGAGCGCGCCCGCATCGATTACCGCTGGGCGCGCGGCCAGGTGCTGTTCCCGTACCTGCACTGGCGCGAGACCGACACGCCCGGCCTCGTGCCCGCCGGCGAACCCGCGGCGCGGCTCGGTGAGATTCCCGTCGAAGCGCCGCAGTGGTCGGAGCTGCCCGAATACCGCGATTTCCTCGCGGCGTACCTGCACGAGACCGCGCGCGTGCGGATGGCCGGGGACGATGCCTTGCGTGCCGGCGACGTCCGCTGGCTGCGCGCTGAACTGGCGGCGGCGCGCGAGCTCGCTTCACCCGCGCTGCGGCTGGCACAGGCGACGCGGCTGGTGGAGACGCATGTCGCCGACAACGGCGCCGCCGGCGTCGACGCGGTGTGGCCGGCGTATCTCGCGCTGTCGCCGCCGGCCGAGGCGCGCGGCCGCATCGAAGCGGCGATCGCCGAGGACCGCGCGAAGCGTGAGGGCCACCGGATCGACACCTACCGCACCGTCGACGGCGTCGCGCTTGAACTCCACGTGCTGCCGCCCACCGCCGGCGGCGGCGACGGCACCGCGACGCCCGCGATGCTCTGGCTCCACGGCGGTTCCGGCACCGACGGCACGTGGTGGCATTGCCCGATCCTCTGCGAGGCCTTGCGCGCGAACGGCGTCGCCGTGCTCGCGGTCGAGCTTCGCACCGGCAGCCGCTTCGACAGCGGCCCGCTGGAAGCGCTCGACGACGCCGGCGTGGCCTGGCGCTGGGCCCGCGAACACGCGACCGCGCTGTGGGTGGACGCCGACCGCATCGGCGTGGCCGGCTTCTCGTCGGGCGCGACGCTGGCGCTGCTGCTCGCGACCCGCGGTGTCGACGCGGGCGATGACGACCCGCGCTATCCCGCGGCCGTGATCGCGATGGGCGGCTGCGCCGATCCGATCGGCCCCGAGGAAGACGGCTGGTTCCGCCGCCGCGTCGCCGAACGCGGCGCCCCCGCGGACTATTCGCCGATCGAGCGCGTAGGCGCCGGACAGCCGCCGCTGCTCGCGGTGCACGCCGGCGCCGACGAATACTGCAGCCACGCGCGCATGGAAGCGTTCGTCGCGCGCTACCGCGCGGCCGGCAACGACGCGACGCTGGAGACGGTGCCGGAGGTCGGGCATTTCTTCCCGTTCTACTACCCGCCGGGCGTGCAGCAGACCCGCGAGGCGGTGGCCGGCGCGCTGGGCGCGTGGGGGTGGAAGCGGGAGCCTTGACGGAGGCTACGGTTCGCCCGCGGCCTGCGGAACGACCAGTTCGTGGCGCGTCGACGTCAGACGCTCGTCGCCCACTCGACGCCGCCCGGCAGCCGCGCCGGCCCGAACACGAAGTGCAGCACGCGCCGCGGCAGCGCCGGGTCGCCCTTTGCGGACGCATGCACGACGAGCGGCCGCATCGCGACCGCGCCGCCGCGTTCGGGGATGCACGGCACGCGCTGCGCCGCGGTGAACGCCGCCGCGGCTGCGGCGGGCTTCCGCTCGTGATGCGAGCCGGGCACGATCTCGAGCGGTCCGGCAGCGGCAGCGTCGGGGTCGAGCTGCACGCGCACGGCGACCAGCTGTTCGAGCACCGCGACCGGCGGTTGCGCGTGCAGCATGCCCTCCTTCTCCCGCCAGCCGGTGTAACCCGGCGCCTCGACACGGCGCGCGACGGGAATGCCGAAGTCCTGGTGCGCGCCGACCGCCCATTGCGTGTCGGGCGTCTTCGCGAACAGCGTGCACTGCACGCAAACGGCACCGGGCGGCAGCAGCGGTACGAGTGCGGGATGTGCACGCAGCAGCGACGCGAGTTCGCGAATTTCAGGAATCGCGAGCAGATTGCGCGAGCCGGCGCCGTGGATGCCGGCCAGCAGCGCGATCGCCGCGTCGCATTCGGCGGTGCTCAGCAACGGCGCCAGGACCACTGCGCCGTCGCGGTCGAGCGCTTCCATGGTCACCGCGCGCAAAGGCGCCCGATGATCGACGCCGACGGCACCGGACCGAACAGCCGACTGTCCGCGCTATTCATGCGATTGTCCCCGAGCACGTAGACATGCCCGGGCGGCACGGTTTCCTCGAGCGACTCGTACGCCACGACGACGGGCGCGACGTACGGCTCCGACAGCGGTCGCCCGTCGACGGTGACCGTGACGCCCGCGAAGCGGATCGTCTCGCCCCCGACCGCGACGATCCTCTTGAACCACGGCACCCGGGGGTCGTGCGGCGGCCAGAACACGACCACGTCGCCGGGCCGCGGTGCCGAGCGGACATCGGACCATGTGCACGCCAGCACGACGTCGCCGGGCTCATAGGCAGGCGCCATCGACGCGGATGGCGCCCGGTAGGGAATCACGCCGAACAGGCGGCCGCGCGGATCCCACGACGGCACCCCGGCGGGATTGACGACGTAGAACGCGACGACCAGCAGCGGCGCGATCCAGCCGAGGTGGATGAAGTACGTCCGGAGCCGCTTCACCGCGATGACTCCACCGGGAGAACGCGCGATCTTCGCACGCCTCGCCGAGGCGGCGCCGGCCCCAGGATCAACCGCAGGTCAGCTGCACCACCCGGCCCGTCGCCTGCTCGTACATGAAGTTCACGCGGTTCGGATTGAAGTCCATCGTCATCGGGCACGTCGTGCAGACGACGCGGAAGACGCGGCCTTCCGGCGCGGCCGGAACGGCGCGGTAGTCCTCGCCGAGGAGGTCGGCGTAGGTCGCCGCGCGGCAGGTATCGTCGCTCGCCGGCGGCAGCTTGCCATACCAGGCCTCATCCACCCACACGTGGCAGGTCGCGCACGAGCAGGCACCGCCGCATTCGGCCTTGATGTTGAGGCCCCAGTCGCGGATCACCTCCATGACTCGCCAGCCGTCGAGCCCCTCGAGCTCGTGCTCCTCTCCGGCCTGGTCGGTGACACGG
>CAMPHE010000063.1 GCA_946885815.1 uncultured Arenimonas sp. | reverse complement strand
CGCGGTCGGCTTCGATTTCGGTGGGCGCGGCCGTGTCGGCGGCGGTGTCGGCGGCTGCGACGGTGGTGACGTCGTTGGCCGGCGCGGGCGCCGCGTCACGATCGCCACATCCGGCGAGCACGGTGGACAGGATGGCGGCGGCGAGCAGGGTCGAACGCATGGACGTGGCTCTCTTTGCAATCGGGCCCGCAGCATAGCGTGCCGGGGTCGGGTTGCCAGGCAACCCGACCCCGGCCCGTACGCAGCGGTATGGTAGAGTCCGCACACCCCCGACCCGCCCCTGGACGACCCCGCCGATGCCGAGCTATACCGCGCCGCTGCGCGACATGCACTTCGTGTTGTTCGACCTGCTCGACGTCGAGCGCGAGCTGTCGGCGATGCCGCGCCATGCCGATGTCGATCGCGCGACGATCGAGGCGGTTCTCGAGGAAGCCGCCAGGTTCGCCACGCACGTCATCCAGCCGCTCAACCAGGTCGGCGACCGCGAGGGCTGCACGTGGCACGGGGACGGCGTGGTGACGGCGCCGACGGGGTTCCGCGAGGCGTACGCGCAGTTCATCGCCGCCGGCTGGCCGTCCCTGTCGTGCGACCCCGACTTCGGCGGCCAGGGCCTGCCGGTCGTCGTCAACAACCGCTGCTTCGAGATGTGGAATTCCTCCAACCAGGCGTGGCTGATGTACGCCGGTCTCTCGCACAGCGCCTACGAATGCCTGGTCGCGTTCGGCACGGACGAACAGAAGGCGACGTACCTGACGAAGATCGTCTCCGGCGAATGGACCGGCACGATGTGCCTGACCGAACCGCACTGCGGCACCGACCTCGGGCTGCTGCGCACGAAGGCGACGGCGAACGACGACGGCAGCTTCGCGCTCACCGGCACCAAGATCTTCATCAGCGCCGGCGAACACGACCTCGCGCCGAACATCCTGCACCTCGTACTGGCGCGACTGCCCGATGCCCCGCCCGGCGTGAAAGGCATCTCGCTGTTCCTGGTGCCGAAGTTCCTGCCCGACGGCGCCGGGGGCATCGGGGCGCGCAACGCCATCCATGCCGGTTCGATCGAACACAAGATGGGCATCCACGGCAACGCCACGTGCGTGATGAACCTCGACGGCGCCACCGGCTGGCTGATCGGCGAACCGCATCGCGGCCTCGCGGCGATGTTCGTGATGATGAATTCGGCGCGTCTCGGCGTCGGCATGCAGTCGCTCGGCCAGGCGGAAGTGGCCTATCAGAACGCCGCGGCCTACGCGAAGACGCGCCTGCAGGGCCGTGCGGCGACCGGTGCGGTATTTCCGGCGCAGCCGGCCGATCCGCTGCTGGTGCATCCCGACGTGCGCCGGATGCTGATGACGGCGCGCGCGTACACCGAAGGGGGCCGCGCGCTGGCGGCATGGTCGGCGCTGCTGATCGACCGCGAGCACTCGCATCCCGACGCGGCCGTGCGCGCCGACGCCGCCGCACTGATGGCCTTCCTGACGCCCGTGGTGAAGGCGTTCCTGACCGACAACGGCTGGGAAACCACGACGCTCTGCCAGCAGGTCTTCGGCGGCCACGGCTACATCGACGAATCGGGCATGGACCAGTTCGTCCGCGACGCGCGCATCAACATGATCTACGAAGGCACCAACGGCATCCAGGCGCTCGACCTGCTCGGCCGCAAGGTGCTCGGCGACGCCGGCGCCAGGTACCGGCGGTTCGCCGGTCTCGTCGCGGCGTTCCTGCAGGAACACGAGGCGCGCGAGGACCTGCGCGAATTCACCGGTCCGCTCGCGAAGCTGCTGGCCGACACCACCGCGGTCACCGCCGAGCTCGCACGCCGCGCGCAGGCCGACCCGAACGAGGTGGGCGCCGCGTCGGTGCCCTACCTGCGGATCATCGGGCACCTCTTGTTCGCATGGCTGTGGGCGCGGATGGCGACGCTGGCGATCGCGCGCCCCGGAGACGCGTTCCATCGCGCGAAGCTGGTGACGGCGCGGTTCTATTTCGCGCGGCTGCTGCCGGAGACGGCCGCGCGGCTGGCCGAGATACGGAGTGGCGCGGGCGTGCTGATGGCGCTGCCGGACGACGAATTCTAGCGGCCGGCTGCAAGCCGCGTGGCGGCCACCATGACGTCGAAGCGGGAAGAAGGAAACGGCTTCAACGCTTCCACAGCGCCCGCCAGCCCTCGACGCCCAGCTGCCGCAGCGTCTCGATGTTCGCCTCGTAGATCCGCTCCGCCTCCGGAAACGCCGCCACCGCCTTGTCCACCGATTCCTCGCGCAGCAGATGGAGCGTGGGGAACGGCGCGCGGTTGCTGAAGTTCGTGATGTCGTCGGGCGCGCTGTCCGCGAACTGGTAGGCGGGATGGAAGCTGGCGACCTGCAGGAACCCGTCGAGGCCGAGTTCTTCGACGGCGGCGTCGGCGATGTCGAGAAAATCGTTGTAGTCGAGGAAATCGGTGAGCACGCGCGGGTGCACCAGCAGCGTCGTCTCGATGTCGCCGGGGTCGGCCGCGGCGAGCAGCTGCAGTTCGTGCATCAGGTCGGCGAGCAGCGCTTCCTCGCTCTTCGCGTGGCTGACGACGTAGCGGATCTGCCGCTTCGCGTGCACGGCTTTCGCGAACGGACACAGGTTCAGGCCGATCACGGCCTTCTCGAGCCATTCGCGCATCGCGTCGACGATCGCCGCGTCGGTCGGCAGGTTCGCGTTCGGGTCGGTCGACGACATGGGGCCTCCACGCGGCGTACCGCGGCGAGCGGGGCGACAGGATGCCACGCCCGCCCGTACGATGCCGGCTGCCTTCCCGCCGGAGTTCCCCATGCACCCGCTGATCGGCCTCGTCACCGTCGCGACCGTCCTGCTCCTCGCCGCGATGTCGATCGTCGTCGGCCGCGCCCGCGGCCGCTACGGCGTGCGCGCGCCGGCGACGACCGGGCACGAGCGCTTCGAGCGCGTGTTCCGCGCCCAGGCCAATACCAACGAAGCCGCCCTGATGATGCTGCCGGCGCTCTGGACCGCCGGCATGTTCGCCGATCCGGTGTGGGCCGCCGCGCTCGGCGCCCTCTGGCTCGTCGCGCGGATCCTCTATGCGGTGACCTATGCCGACCCGGCGAAGAACCGCACGATCGGTTTCGCCGTGTCGTCGCTGGCGACGCTGGCGCTGGTCGCGCTCGCGCTGTGGGGCATCGTCGCCCGCCTCGCCTAGCGCGAGGCGCTCTTCACCAGCAGGTGCTTGGCGATGCCGGCGTGCACCACGCCGACGCCGCGCGCGAGGTGCAGGGTCAGGAATACGCCGAGCACGCCGAGCGCGCACACCAGGATCGATGCCGGGATCTCCCACAGCCCCGGAATGCCGCCGATGTACCAGTCGACGTCGACGAGCGGCACGCCGAGCCGGTCGAGCAGCAGCGCGAAACCGCCGACCGCGAACCCCAGCGACGTGGACATCAGCGTCACCACCGCGGTGAAGTAGGCGATGCCCAGCGGCAGCATCAGCACCTGGTAGAGCATCGTCGACCACGTGCGCGGATCGGTGAACATCATGCCGATGCGCGTCAGCCAGGGCTTGCCGCGTTCGGCATACAGCGGCCGGCGCGGCATGCGCTCGCCGAGCATCACTTCCACGAGCCGGCCCTCGACCAGCGCCAGCGCGCGCACCAGGCCGACGAACAGCACCGCGACCGGGATGCCGATGATCAGGACCGCCATGCCTGCCGACAGGCTCAGCCCGGTGACGACGACGGTGAAGTACACGATGCCGGTCGCGAGGGACAGCAGCATGTAGAAGATCGCCGTCCACGCCCGGACGTCGATGGCGACGCCGAAGAACCGGCCGAGCGCGCTGCGCCGCGGTGGCGGCGGCGGCGAGCGCAGCGCGTTGCTGACCTGGACTTCGGTCGTGCGGTAGATGTCGGCGACCTCGTCGGGCGCACCGTAGCTCGTCGCGACGCGCGCGAGCATCGCCGCTTCGCCTTCGTCGGGGTTTTCGCCGAGTTCGGAGCGCAGGTATTCCTCGGCGTCGTACAGCGCGTCCTGCACGAGCGCGGGGTCGGCGCCGCGCAGTTCGGCCTGCAGCAGCGACAGGTAGTCGGCGATCGTGGACGGCACGGGATTCGGGGCGGCGGAGTTCATGGCAGTTGTCCTTGCAGCACGGAGTCGACGGAGTCGCGGGTGGTGTTCCAGCTGGCGGTCCACTCGGCCAGCACCTCGCGCCCGAGCGGCGTGATCCGGTAGTAGCGGCGCGGCGGGCCGGTGACCGAGGGCTCCACATGGCTTTCGGCCAACCCCGACGCGCTGAGATTGCGCAGCACCGGGTACAGCGCGCTCTGCTTGCCACCGAGCAGCGGGTCTCCGGTCTGCTCCAGACGTTTGGCGATCTGGTAGCCGTACAGGGGCTCGTCGGACTGCCGCAGGACCGCCAGCAGCACCAGCGACACGGTGCCGGCGCTCAGCTCCTTCTGGAATTTCTTCAGATGCGGTTCGGTGTCGGTCATCGGGCTGTCCTCGTGGGCCGCATAGGCCGAGGTCGTCGTTATCGTGAAGTTGATACTAGCCAGCCCGGCCGGGCGCCCGCAGTGCCGCAAGTCATGGCGGCGCGGCCGGGACCGCGGCTTGCATCCGGAGCGGCTTCGGCTAAGGTTCGGTCGTCACCCCACGCCCGGAACGTCCGCGATGACCGCCGCGTCCAGCACCGCCCCGATGCCCGTCCTGTTCGTCGGGCACGGGTCGCCGATGAACGCGATCGAGGACAACGACTGGCGGCGGACCTGGCAGTCCCTGGGCCGGCGGCTCCCGAAGCCGGAGGCGATCCTCTGCATCTCGGCGCACTGGGAGACGCAGGGCGTGTACGTCTCCTCCGGCGACCGGCACGAAACCATCCACGATTTCCACGGCTTTCCGAAGGCGCTGTTCGACGTGCGCTACAAGGCGCCGGGCGCGCCCGCGCTCGCGCATCGCGTCGCCGAGCTCGTGACCGGAACGCGCGTGCATCTCGACTCGCATCGCGGCCTCGACCACGGCGCGTGGGGCGTGCTGCAGCCGATGTTCCCCGACGCCGACATCCCCGTGGCGCAATTGAGCCTGTCGACGCTGCACCCGGGCGCGTGGCACTACGACCTCGCGGCGCAGCTGCGGCCGCTGCGCGACGAAGGCGTGCTGGTGGTCGGCAGCGGCAACATCGTGCACAACCTGCGGCTGTGGCGGCCGGCGATGACCGAACCCTACGACTGGGCCGCGCGCTTCGACGAAGACATCGCCGATCGCATCCTCGAAGGCCACCACGAAGGCCTGCTGGGCTGGGAAACCCTGGGCCCAGACGCGCTGCTCGCGATCCCGACGCCGGAACATTATCTGCCGCTGCTGTACGTGCTGGCGCTGCAGCGCGAGGACGACGAGGTGGCGTTCCTCAACGCGGAAGTGCGGGGGTCGATGTCGATGCGGAGCGTGGTGCTGGGGAGCGGGATATAGGATATGGGATGTATGTGATGAAGATCGCCGCGCCGTCGGCGGGCTTTCACTACCACGCCCATCCCATATCCCATATCCGCTCTCTGCATGCCGAAGCGCTACGACGCCGACTACTTCGACACCTGGTATCGCCGCCGTGGCATGGGCAGTCCGGCGGCCTTGCAGCGCAAGGTCGCGATGGCGGTCGCGATCGCCGAGTATTTTCTCGGGCGGCCGCTGCGATCGGTGCTGGATGTCGGTTGCGGTGAAGGCGCGTGGCGCGCGCCGCTGCTGGAGCTGCGGCCGAAGCTGCGCTATCTCGGCGTCGATTCGAGCGAGTACGCGATCGCCCGCTACGGCGCGCGGCGCAATCTGCAGTTCCTCCCGTTCGGGGATCTGGCGGCGCTGCAGCCGGCGTCGCCGTTCGACCTGCTCGTCTGTTCGGATGTGATGCACTACCTCGCCGACGCCGAACTGCGCGCGGGCGTGCGCGAATTCGAGCGGCTGTGCGACGGCGTCGCCTATCTCGAGACGTTCACCGCCGACGACGACGTGGTCGGCGACCTGCAGGACCTGCGGCGTCGGCCTGCCGCGTGGTACCGGCGCGAATTCGACAGGGCCGGTTTCGTGCCGGCCGGCCCGCATACCTATCTGGCGGTGCACGTCGCCGCCACCGCGACGGCCCTCGAGTTGCCGAAGTGAGCGGCGCCGACGCGCCGTACGCCGACCTCGACCCCGACCGCATCCTGGCCGCGGTCGAATCCACCGGGCTGCACGCCGACGGCCGCGTGCTCGCGCTCAACAGCTACGAGAACCGCGTCTACCGCATCGGCCTCGAATCGCAACCTGGGGATGGGGTGCCCACCGCCGTCGTCGCCAAGTTCTATCGCCCCCACCGCTGGTCCGACGCCGCCGTCGCCGAGGAACACGCGTTCGCCGGGGAACTCGTCGCCGCCGACCTGCCCTTCGTCCCGCCGCTGCGCCTGCACGGGCACACGCTTCACCACCACGGGATCCACCGGTTCGCGCTGTTCCCGCTGCGCGGCGGGCATGCGCCCGAGCCCGGCGACCGCGACGTGCTGCGCCATCTCGGCCGCGTGCTCGGGCGGATGCACGCGGTCGGCGACGCGCGCGCGTTCCTGCATCGCGGCACGCTCGACGTCGACACGCACGGCCACGACCCGGTCGATTTCCTGCTCGAGCACGCCTGGCTGCCCGACGACATCGAGGACAATTTCGAGACCCTCGCCGACGCGCTGCTGGATGCGATCGAAGCGCGCTTCGACGCGACGCCCGGCCTGCACCGGCTGCGGATCCACGGCGACTGCCATCCCGGCAACATCCTGTGGCGCGACGACCACGCGCACTTCGTCGACCTCGACGACTGCCTCGCCGGCCCGGCGGTGCAGGACCTGTGGATGCTCGCCGGCCGACGCGAGGACAGCGCGCGCCCGTGGCGCTGGCTGCTGGAGGGCTACGAGACGTTCCGCGCGTTCGACCGCCGCGAACTCGCGCTCGTCGAACCGCTGCGCGCGCTGCGGCTGCTGCACTTCAACGGCTGGGTCGCGCGGCGCTGGGACGACCCGGCCTTCCCCGCGGCGTTTCCGATGTTCGAGGAGCGCCGCTACTGGGAATCGGTGATCGCGCAGATGCAGGAACAGCTGGCGGCGATGGACGAACCGGTGGTGGTGCCCGCACGCGGCTGAGCACGCGGCGGTCGGCGCGATTGCGCTATGTTCGCGGCATCGTCCCGCGGAGCCCCTGTCATGTCGAACCGAACGCTGTCCACCGCGCTGCCCTTCGCGCTCGCCGCTGCCCTGCTGGCTTCCGTCGCGCCGCCGGCGCGTGCCCAGACCGCACCGGGCCATCCGTCCGACGCGCCCAAGGCCGACGAACCGGTCGCGCCGGTCGACGACGCGACGCCGATGCCCAAGCCGGTGCCGGCCCCGGCTGCCAAGGGCCGGACGATGCAGGAGGTCCTGGACGCGTCGACCGCCGCCGACTGGCGGCCGCTCGATCCCGAGAACACCCTCTACCTCGAACTCGACAGCGGTCGCGTCGTGATCGAACTGGCGCCGCAGTTCGCGCCGGTGCACGTCGCCAACATCCGCGCGCTGGCGCGCGGCCACTGGTGGGACGGCCTGAGCATCAATCGCGTGCACGAGAACTTCGTCGTGCAGTGGGGCGACCCGGCCGAGGATCCGGCGCAGGCCAAACCTTTCCCGGCCGGCGTGCGGGAGAACGTGCCGGTCGAGTTCACCGCGCCGGCCGACACGGTGCCGTTCACCCGGTTGCCCGATGTCGACGGCTGGGCACCGCAGGTCGGTTTCTCGAACGGGATCCCCGCCGCGCGCGACCCGGCGGCGAACCTCGCGTGGCCGGCGCACTGCTATGCCGCCGTCGGCGCGGGCCGCGGCGACGCCGCCGACAGCAGCACCGGCGCCGAGCTCTACGTGGTGATCGGCCAGTCGCCGCGCCAGCTCGACCGCAACATCACCACCGTCGGTCGCGTCGTGCAGGGGATGGAACTGCTGACGGTGCTGCCGCGCGGCAAGGGTCCGCTCGGCTTCTACACGGAGCCGTCGCTGCGCACGCCGATCCGCGCGATCCGGCTGGAGGCCGACGTGCCACCAGCGCAGCGCGAGGCCATCGAGGTGTTCCGCACCGACACGCGGGCGTGGGCCGCGCTCGTCGAATCGCGACGCAACCGCAGCGACGCGTGGTACCTGCACGCCGCCGGCCACATCGACCTCTGCAACGTTCCCGTGCCCACCCGCACGCGTCCGGACGCGGACTAGCCGACCGTACGCAGGACCTCGGCGACGGCGGCGGCGTAGGCCTGCATCGCCGGGTCGTCGCTGCCGAGCGTGCCGGCGTAGAGCGCCAGCAGGAACGCGCGCGTGTTGTGGCGCCGGGCCAGCCCGGCCTGCGACGAATACGCGTCGCGCCACGAGGCCATCGGCGCGGGCGCGGCGATTTTCCGCAGCCAGGCTTTCCATGCGTCGTCGTCGACCGCCTTCGCACCGAGCACGAACAGCACCGGCCGCGCGAGCCGCTCGGGCTCGCCGTAGACATAGA
>CAMPHE010000062.1 GCA_946885815.1 uncultured Arenimonas sp. | reverse complement strand
TGCGACACGTCGGCGATCGCGACGATCAGCCGGAACCCTTCCGGATTCGGCTCGCACCACACCGCGTCGTCGAAATCCTTCGCGTCCTCGCCGTCGATCGTCACCAGCGGCACCTGGCGCAGGTCGACGCGGCGACCGGCTTCTTCGGCGGGGACGTCGAGCGGCACCTCGGCGGCTTCGGCGAGCGCGCCCTTCGGGAACTCGTGCGGCAGTTCGTGGCCGTGGATCGCGGCCTGCACGACCAGCGACGGCGTCAGCCGGTCGCCGAGCACCAGCAGCACCCGGCCGATCGGTGGCCGGCCGCCGGACGGCGGTTCGACGACCTCCACCACGACCAGCTGGCCGTTGCGCGCGTCGTTCCGGTCTTCGGTCGGGATCAGGATCTCGGTGAGCACGCGCTTGTCGTCGGGCACGACCATGCCGATGCGCGCGCGTTCCTCGTAGCGACCGGTGAGGCGCGTCAGGCGATGTTCGAGCACCTCGACGATCGCGCCCTCGCGGCGGCCGCGGCGATCGACGCCGGTGACGCTGGCGAGCACGCGGTCGCCGTGCAGCGCCTTGCGCATCTCGTGCGGCGGCAGGAACAGGTCGTCGCCGCTGCCCTTGTCGTCCGGCTTCAGGAAACCGAAACCGTCGGGGTTGGCGATCACCGTGCCGGCGATGAGATCGAGCTTCTGCGCGGCGGCGTAGCCGCCGCGACGATTCAGCAGCACCTGCCCGTCGCGCTGCATCGCCGCGAGGCGGCGCGTCAGGGCTTCGAAGCGGTCCGGCGCGCCGAGGTCGAGCCGATCGGCGATGTCGGTCGCGTTCAGCGGGCCGGGGCTGTCGGACAGCAGCTCCAGGATCGCCTCGCGGCTCGCGATCGGCTGGTCGTACTTGCGCGCTTCGCGCTCGGCGTGCGGATCGGTGATGCCGCCGTAGCGGCCGGCCGCGGACTTGCCCGCCGCACGTCCGTCGGCGCGCTTCCCGCGGCTGCCGGCGCCGCCTTTCGGCGCACCCGCCGACCCCTTCTTCGCCGGCTTGCCGCCGGTCGCGGATTTTTTCCTGGCCGGCGGCGATTTCGCCGTTCCGGCGGAGCCGCCGCGGGTGGATTTGCGGGTGCCGGTACCGTCGGCACCGGCGGCGCGCATCGTTTCCGGCATCCAGCCCGGGAGGGCGGCGCCGGTCTTCTTCTTCGGGGGTTTCGTCATGCCGCGCAGGATACACCCCGCCTTCTTCGCGCCCGGGTGAAAACGCCGCGCGCGATTGACAATCGCGGGGCCGATGACTAGATTACGCGGCTCCCACGCCCCGGCGTCGGACACCCTGCCCGGGTGGCGGAATTGGTAGACGCACTAGTTTCAGGTACTAGCGGGTAAAACCGTGGAGGTTCGAGTCCTCTCCCGGGCACCAGATTCGCGGGATCCGTCCCGCACGCGCCCCGCCTCCGTGCGGGGCGTTTCGTTCCACCGCCGATTGTCCCCCCGCAGCCGGCCCGGCATTTCCTGCTGAGGCGCGCCACGGGTATCGGATGTCGAGCACCGCCAGCCCCCACGAACACCGGCCCGTTCCGTCGCCCGTGCGGCGCCAGCGCTGGCTGCTGCTGTTCAACTGCCAGGCGGCGGGCCTCGCCGACGGCCTCGCGCTGCTCAGCGACGACGTCGAACTGGAAGCGCACGACACGCTGACGCCCACCGCGGTGGTCGAGTCGCTCGCCGCGCGGGTCGAGGACTACGACCGGGTGATCGTGGCCCCCGGCATCGAGCGCGTGTTCGGCATCGACCTCGGCGAGCGCGCATCGGTGTGGCGGATCCCGTCGATCACGTTCCATGCGTTCCATCCCGATTTCGGCATCCTGGCGCAGGACGGGCCGCTGGCCACCGGCCCGCTCGGGCTCTATCACTCGGCGATCGTGCATGCGGCTTACCGCGCCGGCTTCGACGTGGACGGCACCGTCGGCCTGTTCGGCGCCGACACCTTCCGTGCCCTCGGCTATTTCGACCGGTGGAACCGCGAACGCGACGGGCTGCTGAAGCGGTTCGGCGCCTGCGGCCTCGACCTCGCCGGGCCGTTCCTGCGCTGGACGCGCCAGGCGCCGTTCCTGTACGCGCCGAACCGGCCGAAAGTCGCCTGCCTCAAGGATGTCGCCCGGGCACTGCTGCAGCGCGCCGGGCTGCCGACGCGCGAGACCGGCCTGCTGCCGGCCGACGGGTTCGCGGACGGGCCGGTCTGCCCCGTCTATCCGGAGCTTGCCGCCGCGCTCGGCGTGCGCGGCTCGTACTGGTTCAAACGCGAGCATCGCAGCGAGCTGATCGGCCTGCGCCGTTTCGTCGAGGAATGCTTCGAGGTCTACTCCGGCGGCGGCGACCTGACGCCGCGCGCCGCGAATTTCAAGCCGCAGTTCGATGCGGCGCTGGCCTGGGCGAGGACACGCCGATGACCCACCCGTACCGTTCCCTGCCGGCCGCCCAGTCATGGCGCGACGCGGTCGCCGCGATGGAGCCGTTCCGCGTCGACCCGGTCGTGGCGCCCCGGTTCCGCATCGGGCCGGGCGACCCGGTCGCGACGGCGGGCAGCTGCTTCGCGCAGCATCTTTCGCGTCACCTGGCCCGGACCGGCTTCCTGCCGCTCGTCACGGAGGACGGCGCGCATCTCGACCCGGCGACCCGCCGCGCCCAGCAGTACGGCATGTTCCCGGCGCGCTTCGGCAATATCTACACCGTCCGCCAGCTGCTGCAGCTGTTCGAGGAATGTTTCGACGGACGCCGGCCCGCCGAGGTGGCCTGGGCCCGGGAAGACGGGCGCTGGGTCGACGCGCTCCGTCCGCGCGTGCTGCCGGAGGGCCATGCCGACGAAGCGTCGGTGCTCGCCGACCGCGTGCCGCATCTCGAAGCGGTACGCCGGATGTTCACCGGCTGCGCCGTGTTCGTGTTCACGCTCGGGCTGACCGAGGCGTGGCGTTCGCGGATCGACGGTACCGTGTTCCCGCTGGCGCCCGGGGTCGCGGGTGGCGAGTTCGACCCCGCCCGGCACGAGTTCGTCAACTTCGACGCCGCCGAAGTGTCGGCCGACCTCGAACGCTTCCTGGGCCGGCTGCGCGCGGTGAACCCGAGGGTCAACGTGCTGCTGACGGTGTCGCCGGTGCCGTTGGCGGCCACGTGCGAGCCGCGCCATGTGCTGGTCGCGAGCACCTACAGCAAGGCCGTGCTGCGCGTGGCCGCGGACGGTGCGTGGCGACGGCATGACTGGGTCGACTACTTCCCGTCCTTCGAGATCGTCACCGGCTCGCACACCGGCGGCGGCTATTTCGGGATCGACGGGCGGCAGGTGGAACCGCTCGCGGTGGAACACGTGATGCGGGTGTTCGCCGCGTACCAGTCCGGTGCGTCCTCGCCTTCGGCGGCGCCGGCCGTCGGCGACGGCGACGGCGGGGCCGCCTGGGCCGACCTGGTCTGCGACGAAGACGCGATCGACGCGGCCCGTCGGGCCTAGACTGTCGCCACCTCGGGGAGGAGGCGTTCGATGAGCCAGTCGGTTTCGCGGGTCCTGTGGGCGGCGCTGGCGCTGCTCGGCGCGTTCGCGCTCGGCACGGTGGCGCTGCGGCGCGGCGAGCCCATCAGCGCCCTGTGGATCGTCGCCGCGGCGGTCTGCACCTACCTCGTGGCATTCCGCTTCTACGGCCGCTTCATCGCCGATCGCGTGCTGCGCATCGATCCGTCCCGGCCGACGCCGGCGGTGACGCGCAACGACGGGCTCGATTTCGTCCCGACCCATCGCCACGTGCTGTTCGGCCACCACTTCGCGGCGATCGCCGGCGCCGGCCCGCTGATCGGCCCGGTGCTCGCGGCGCAGATGGGCTACCTGCCCGGCACGCTGTGGCTGATCGCCGGCGTCGTGTTCGCCGGCGCGGTGCAGGACTTCGTGATCCTGTTCTTCTCGACGCGGCGCGACGGCCGCTCGCTCGGCGAAATGGTGCGCACCGAAATGGGCCCGGTCGCGGGGAACCTGGCGATCTTCGGCACCTTCGCGATCATGGTGATCCTGCTCGCGGTACTGGCGCTGATCGTCGTCAAGGCGCTGGCGATGAGTCCGTGGGGCATGTTCACGGTGATCGCGACGATTCCGATCGCGCTGGCGATGGGCGTGATCATGCGTTTCGTGCGGCCCGGCCGCATCCTCGAGGTGTCGCTGCTCGGGCTCGGACTGCTGCTGGCGTCGATCTGGCTCGGCGGCCACGTCGCCGCCGATCCGGGGTGGGCTCCGCGCTTCACGTTCGACGGCGAGCAGATCACGTGGATGCTGGTCGGCTACGGCTTCGTCGCGGCGGTGCTGCCCGTCTGGCTGCTGCTGGCGCCGCGCGACTACCTGTCGACGTTCCTGAAGGTCGGCACCGTCGTCGCGCTGGCGGTCGGCATCTTCGTCCTGAACCCCGAGCTGAAGATGCCGGCGCTGACGCAGTTCACGAACGGCGACGGGCCGGTGTGGAAAGGGCCGCTGTTCCCGTTCCTGTTCATCACCCTGGCCTGTGGCGCGGTCAGCGGCTTCCACGCCCTGATCGCGTCGGGGACGACGCCCAAGCTGCTGGCGACGGAAGCCGACGCGCGCTACATCGGCTACGGCGGCATGCTGATGGAATCGTTCGTCGCGATCATGGCGATGGTCGCCGCGGCGATCATCGAGCCGGGCATCTATTTCGCGATGAACGCGCCGGCGGCGATCGTCGGGGCCGATGCCGCGTCGGCCGCCGCCACCATCTCGTCGTGGGGCTTCTTCGTGACGCCGGAGATGATCGCCGCCACGGCCACCGACGTCGGCGAATCGACGATCCTCGGCCGGGCGGGCGGCGCGCCGACGCTGGCGGTCGGCATCGCCACGATCTTCCACCAGCTGCTGCCGGGCACCGGCACGATGGCCTACTGGTATCACTTCGCCATCCTGTTCGAGGCGCTGTTCATCCTCACGGCGATCGACGCCGGCACGCGCGTCGGGCGCTTCATGCTGCAGGACCTGCTGGGCCAGTTCGTGCCGTCGCTGCGCCGCACGGAATCGTGGACCGCGAACGTGCTCGCGACCGCGGTCTGCGTCGGCCTGTGGGGCTATCTGCTGCTGCAGGGCGTGCGCGACCCGCTCGGCGGCATCAACACGCTGTGGCCCCTGTTCGGCATCAGCAACCAGATGCTCGCCGGCATCGCGCTGATGCTGGCGACGGTGCTGCTGTTCAAGATGAAGCGCGACCGCGTCGCGTGGGTCACGGCGGTGCCGGCGGCGTGGCTGCTGGTGTGCACGACGGTCGCCGCGCTGTACAAGATCCTCGACCCGGACCCGGCGATCGGTTTCCTCGCGCAGGCGGACCGCTACGCGGCGGCGGCGATCGGCGGCGAGGTGCTGGCGCCGGCGAAGGACATCGCGCAGATGCACCTCGTCGTCTTCAACAGCTGGCTCAATGCCGGGCTGTCGGCGCTGTTCCTCGGCGTGATGCTCGGCATCCTCGCCTGCTCGCTGCGGGCGATCGCGAGGGCGCGGCGCGACGCCGGCCGCAGCGACCGCGAGGCGCCGGCCGGCGTGATCGGGGCGGTGCCGTGAGCGGCGACGGCGACGGCGAGCGCGGCCACCCGCTCGCGCTCGCGGCGATCGCGTGGCAGCGCGTCGCGCAGACGGCGCGGCTGATGGTCGGCGTACCCGACTACGACGCGTACGTGGCCCACCTGCGCGCGGCGCACCCCGACGTGCGGCCGCTGGACCGCGACGACTTCGTCCGCGGCGCCCAGGAGCGGCGCTACGGCCGCGGCCGCTCCCGCTGCTGCTGAAGGAGGACACCGTCGTGATCGACAGACCGAAGCTTTCCACGATCCGCCAGATCGCGATCACCGTCGCCGATGTCGACATCGCACTCGGCTTCTACCGCGATGTGCTCGGTCTCGGCTTCCTGTTCCGCGCCGGGCCGACGCTGGCGTTCCTCGACGCGGGCGGGATCCGGCTGATGCTCTCGACGCCGCAGGGGGCCGGAACGATCGGTTCGAACTCGACGCTGTACTTCCTCGTCGAGGACATCGAGGCGACGCACGCCGCGCTGCTGGCAGGCGGCGCGACGGCGGAGCGCGCGCCGCAGCTCGCCGCGGCGATGCCGGACCACGACCTCTGGATCGGCTTCCTGCGCGACCCGGACGGCAACCTGGTCGGGCTGCTCGAAGAACGGCGCTGACATTCCCCCACCCCGAGGCCTTCGATGCGACTGGATGACCTGCACCATGCCGTCAGCGCCCATGCCGGCGAATTCACCTGCGAAAGGATCGGCCGCGAGCGGACCACGCGCGTGGTCCGGTTCGCGCACGCCGTCACCCCGCCGTCGGGCACCGGTGGCGTCCCCGACGTCGGCCGGCTGCGCGATGTCTACGACACCTTCGGTGAAGTCGTGTTCTATCTCGAACCGGAAAGCGGTGACGCCGCGCGCCGGCTGGCGCCGCCGTCGGAATGGCCGGTGCTGCGCGCGGCGTTCGAGGAGTGGCTGGACATGCTCGACGAAGAGGAGGCCGACGGACTCGGCTGGCTGGACGACGCCGTGGTGATCGGCGAGACGCCGCAGTCGGGCAACTACGTGCTGCTCGCGACCACCGGCGACGCGGCGGGCCATGTCGTCGAATTCGACCACGACGGATTCGAGTTCCGCGACTGCGCGCCGGACGCGGTGACGTACGTCGAGGCGATGCTGCGACCGGACGACGCGCGCCTCACCGACTTCGCGTCGCATATGCGTTTCACCGCCGGGTACGGCCTCGTGCAGTGGTGGATCCGCGAGATGCGCGACAATCGCGGGCATGTCGCCCGGACGCGCGCCTGAGGCACCGGCATGACCACACCCCTCGCCCGCCGGGCGCTGCTCGTGGCCGGCACCGCCACCGCGGCCGGCGCCTTGCTGCACCTGGCGATCCCGCTCGGCGGCCCGGCGTGGTACGCCGCCTTCGGCGCCCCGCCCGGGCTGGTCGAACTGGCGCGCATCGGCCACCCGCGCGCGGCGATCACCTGTGTCGTCATCGCCGCAGGCCTGGCGACGCTCGCGGCCTATGCGTTCTCCGGCGCCGGCATCGTCCGGCGGCTGCCGCTGCTGCGGCCCGCCCTGGCGACGATCGCCGGGCTTCTGATCGCCCGCGGCGCCGGATTCCTTCCGCTGGCGCTCTGGCGGCCCGATCTGCTCGCACGGATCTGCGACTGCCGCGGCGTCGACGCGTTCCTGCTCGTGACTTCCGCGCTGTGCCTGGCGATGGGAACGGCGTATGCGCTGGGCGCGCGTGGGCTGCGCGAGACGGCGTGACCGCTACGCGGAGATCTCGTCGCGCACCGCATCGCCGCAGGCGACGCGCCCACGCTCCACGGTCGACGCGTAGACACCGAGGCAGCCGTCGCGCTCCGCGGCGACGAGCCGCAGGATCGCCGGATCACGTTCGAGCGTGTCGGGATCGGTGGTGATCACGACGCAGCGGCCGTCGCGCCTGTCGACACGCAGGCGCACGCCGCCGATGCGCAGCGTGCGGCCGAGCCATTCGTCTTCCTGAAACGGCCGAGCTTCCGCCGCGCGGATGACGAGGTTCATGCGGAAGCGGCGGGCATCCATCACGCGGCCGATGCGCGCCCCCAGCCAGTCGATCGTCTGCGTCGTGATCAGCGAGAGCGGGAACGAATCGAACGTGCCGCGATCGAGTTTCAGCAGGCGCGCGCCGTCGGGCCACATCGCCTCGGCGAGCGCCGGATCGGCGACGTCGAAGTCGCCGCCGTCGGGCGTGCGCACGCGCGTCGGCGACGTGTCGGGACGGTCGGGCTCCACGAAATACGGCTGGTGGCGCGCCATCGCCGCGTGCTGGCGGATCGACAACCACGGAAAGCCGACACGCGACGTGCCGTCTCGCACGAACGCCCAGCGCCGGTCGCCGGCGAGGCCGTGCCAGCCGACGTCGACCGCCTCCAGCGGCTCCCCGGCCATCGACTTGACCGGGAAGCGCCACAGCGCGGCGACGTGGCCGACGGTTCGCGATGCGGTGTCATGGTCCATCGCGAGGCCCCTCCGACGCGGCCTGCCGGAAATCGGGGAGCATACGAGAGGCGGAGGGTTCGAAGTGCCGGTGCGTTTCCATCAGGCCGGCATGACCCACGGCTGGGCCGCACGCCGCGCGGCGACAGCGGGCCCGGCCTCGCGCCGACCGGATCGTCCGGCGCCCGAAGCCGAACGAAACCGACCCCCGCCCTCAGGCGAACGGGTCGCGCAGCACCATCGTCGATTCGCGGCCCGGGCCGGTCGAGACGATCGCCAGCTCGCAGCCCGCCAGTTCTTCCAGCGCGCGCAGATAGGCACGCGCGGCCGGCGGCAGCCGGTCCCACTCGGTGATGCCGGCGGTGCTCTCCTGCCAGCCCGGGAACTCGAGGTACACCGGCGTGCATTCTTCCCAGCCGGCGGCGTCGAGCGGCGCGTACTCGGTGCGCTTGCCGCGGTATTCGTAGGCGACGCAGATGTTGAGCTTCTCCATGCCGTCGAGGATGTCGAGCTTGGTGATGCACAGCCCGTTGATGCCGTTGATCGCGACCGCGCGCTTGAGCGCGACGATGTCGATCCAGCCGCA
>CAMPHE010000061.1 GCA_946885815.1 uncultured Arenimonas sp. | reverse complement strand
CCCGCGTCCCGCCCGCCCCGCGTCCTCGTCGCCACCGCCGGCTGGGCGACCCCGCGCCAGCACGCGGCGCTTTTCGACGCGGCGCCATCGGGCCTGGCGCGCTACGCCACGCGCTTCGACGCGGTCGAGATCAACTCGTCGTTCTATCGCCCGCACCAGCGCATAACCTACGCGAACTGGGCGGCGCAGGTGCCGGCGCGGTTCCGGTTCGCGGTGAAGCTGCCCAAGGCGATCACGCACGAAGCCGGGCTGCGCGGTGCCGGCCCGGCGCTCGACCGGTTCGCCGCCGAAGTGGAGGGACTCGGCGAGAAGCTCGCGCTGGTGCTGGTGCAGCTGCCGCCGAGCCGCGCGTTCGACGCGCGCGTGGCATCGACCTTTTTCTCGATGCTGCGGCGCCGCTTCGATGGCGGGCTGGCGTGCGAGCCGCGACATGCAAGCTGGTTCGGCGAGGCCGCCGACGCGCTGTGGTCGAAGCACGCGGTCGCGCGCGTCGCCGCCGATCCGGCGCGCGTGCCGGAAGCCGGCGTCGCCGCTGGCGCCGGCCCGTGGCGCTACTGGCGGTGGCATGGCTCGCCGGTGATCTATCGCAGCGGGTACGACGACGCGGCGTTGCGGGCATTGCACGAGGCGGTGCGGATGCAGACGCCACGCGGCGCGCGGGCGTTCGTGGTGTTCGACAACACCACGCTGGGCCATGCGGCGGGGGATGCGGCCGCATTCGACGCGGGGCTGAAGGCCCGTCCGCGCACAGCGGGTCGCGGCTGAAGCCGCTCCTACAGGAGATACGAGATGCCCGAGGGTCCGACGATTCTGATGATGGCGGAGGAGGCGGCGAAGTTCGTCGGGCGGCCGGTGCGCGAGGCGTCGGGCAACGCGAAGATCGCCTACTCGCGGCTGATGCGGCGCAAGCCGCTGGCGATCCGCAGTTTCGGCAAGCAGTTCCTGGTCGACTTCGGCACGTTCTACCTGCGCGCGCACCTGCTGCTGTTCGGCAGCTACCGCATCGACGAGAAGCGCGATAAACCGCCGCGACTGGCGCTGCGCTTCGCGAACGGCGAGCTGAACATCTATGGGGGTTCCGTGCGGCTCGTCGACGGCGCGCTCGACGACGACTACGACTGGCGCACGGACGTGCTGTCGGACGAGTGGAATCCCGCGCGCGCGAAGAAGACGCTGCGCGAGCGGCCCGACACGCTGGCGTGCGACATCCTGATGGACCAGGACGTGTTCGCCGGCGTCGGCAACATCATCAAGAACGAAGTACTGCACCGCGTCGGCGTGCACCCGGCCGCGCGGCTCGACGAACTGGCCCCGCGCCAGCGCGGCGCGCTGGTGAAGGACGCACGCGATTTCAGCTTCCAGTTCCTCGCCTGGCGCCGGAAGAACGTGCTGCGCAAGCACCTGCGGGTGCACAAGCGCAAGTACTGCGCCGACTGCGGCACGGAGCTGCGGCGCGCGATCCTCGGCAAGACGGAGCGCCGCGCGTTCTGGTGCGACGTGTGCCAGCCGCTGCCCGCCGGCGCGGACGCGAAGCGCGCGGTGGGCCAGCCGTTCGGCGAAAGCTGGTGGACCCGCCGCGGCGAAGCCGTGAAGAAGACGGCAGGGAAGACCGCGAAGAAGAAAACGCCCGGCAGGAAATGATTACAGCGTGCCGCCTGCGCGGAGCGCATTCGCCACGCGCTGTTGATGGCGGCGGGCGGATGCTCGGGGTCAACCCGTGCGGAGCATCCCCATGCCGCATCCCCCTTCGCTGGAGACGCCGTGAACGCCCGGCCACCCCTGTCGGGCCTCCCCGACATCGGCGCCTGCGCGCGCCCCCTCCCCGGCCTGCCCGCGCCGGGCGACCTGATCGAATCGCCGGACTACGCGTTCGCGTTCCGCCGGCTCGAGCCCGTGCCGGACCGTCCGGCCCGCCTGCTGGTGGCGCTGCATGGCGCCGACGGTGACGAACTGCAGTTCGCCGACGTGCTCGCCGGGCTGCGCGCCGGTGACGCGGTCGTGCTGGCTCGCGGCCCGCGCACCCTGCCTGGCGAACGCACCGGCTGGTACCGCGAAGCGGTGCGCGACGGCGACGCGACGGCGGACGGCGACGATTTCGACGAGAGCCTGAGCCGGCTGGTCGCGTTCGTCGGCCAGCTGCAGCAGCACCTGGACATATCGCCGCGAGACACCGTGCTCGTCGGTTTCAGCCAGGGCGGTGCGCTGGCGCTGTCGGCGGCGGTGACCACGCCGGAATGCTGCGGCGCGGTCGCGGTGATCGGCGGGCGCCTGCCGCGACGTGTCGAACCGCAAGTCGAGATGCCACCGTCGCTCGGCGGCATCGACGTGCTGCTGCTGCACGCGCCCGACGACGAGGTGCTGCCCCCGGCGCACGCGCACGACGCCGCCGCGTTTCTCACCGCGCAGGACATGGAGCCGACGCTCTGGCTCACCGGCCGCGGGCATGCCCTGTCCCCGCCGTCGGTGGCTTCGCTGCGGCGGTGGCTGGAGCGCGACCCGGAACCCGCGCCGGGCCGGCGGCCGAGCTGACGCGCTACTTCGCCATCCGCCACGTGTCGCGGCCGGCGGCCTTCGCTTCGTAGAGCGCCGTATCCGCCGCGTGCATCAGCGCGTCCGGCGTCATGTCGACCGACGCGACCGCGATGCCGATGCTGGTGGTCACGTGCACCGGCCCGGCGTCGGTGTCGATCGCCCCCCGCGCCGCCGCCAGCAGCTTCGTGGCGATGCCGGCCGGCACCTCGGGGGTGGCGTCCTCGACGAGCACCACGAACTCGTCCCCGCCGAGCCGTGCCGGCAGGTCCACTTCGCGCACGCTGCCGGCGAGGCGTGCGGCGAACGCGCGCAGCACCGCGTCGCCGGCGGCGTGGCCGTGCGTGTCGTTGATCTGCTTGAAGTGGTCGATGTCCATGTACAGCACCGCCGGCGGCCGGCCCGACCGGCGCGCGCGCGCGAACGCGAGCTCGAGCCGCTCCATGAACAGCAGCCGGTTGCCGAGCCCGGTGAGGTTGTCGGATCGCGCCAGCCGCTCCAGCGCCTGTTCGGCCTCCACGCGCCGGGTGATGTCGCGCGCGACGTAGACCAGTTCCGGCTCGGCCTCCTCGTCCGCCGGCAGGACGCGGCGCATCTTCGCCTCCAGCCACACGTAGTGCCCGTCGCGGTGGCGCATCCGGTACTGCAGCTGCCCGTCGCGCCCGGTCGCGAACACCTGGCGGATGCAGCGCTGCACCGCCTCGAGGTCGTCGGGATGGACCCACCCCTGGCCGGTCGGCCCCGGCGAATCGGACGGCGGCCGGCCGAGCACTTCGCTCACCGAAGGCGAGATGTAGCGCTGCAGCCCGTCGGCGCCGATCCGGCCGACGAGATCGGTCGTGTTGTCCGCCAGCATCCGGTACTGGCGCTCGCGGGTGGCGATCTTCCGCAGCAGCAGGCGCCGCTGCGTCAGCACCGACGCGACCGGAAACGCGACCACGCACAGGCTCGCGAGGAACGCCTGCAGCTGCCACGTGCGCTCGAAATCGTCGTCGCTCAACGGGATGAAAGGGCCGTTGCCGCCGGCGGTCGCCGTCGTCGCGATGACGGCGATCACCGCGACCCCGAGCACGAAGCCGCTGAACCGGTGTCGGAAGATGCACAGGAACAGCGGCGGGAAGATCCAGTAGGTGGGCAGGTGCTCCTGCGAGAACACCACGAAGCACACGACGCCCACGAACAGCAGCGTGCCGACGAGCTCCAGCCGCTGGTCGACGGCGCCCAGCAGCTGCCGGCCTTCGACGCGTGCGGCGATCGTCAGCGTCGCGAAGATCGCCATGCCGATCGAGTGCGACGCGAGCCACGTCAGGTAGAGCTCCAGCGGCGACGCGCCCGCTGGATGCCGCAGGGCGCGTCGCCACCACGATCAGCGCCGACAGGCTGCAGGCCGCCAGCGTGGCGACGGCCGCGATCGCCACGTTCCGGCGCACCTGCGACAACCGGCTCGGATCGTCGACGAAGGCCGCGACGGCGAGGGCGATCAGACCGGCCTCGAGCACGTTCGCCGCGCTGATGGCCAGCGACAGCGGCCCGAGCCCGCGAAGCGCCGAATTGACCGCGAGCGACGCGACGAACCCGACCAGGAGCGCGAGCGGCCAGCGCGATCGCGGCGTGCCCAGCATCACGCCGCACAGCACGCCGCCGGCGATCCACAGCGACGACAACCCGAAGGCGCCGCGCGTGAAACCGATCGACCACGCGCAGCACACGGTCAGACCGATGCCCAGCGCGGCCGCCCAGTGCACCGGGGAGCGGAAGAACTCGCGGTGGCTTCCGGCGGTGGCGATCACGGCCGCGGCTTCGCGACAGGGAGATGCCAGCCGCGACGGATCGCGAACCAGCGGACGACGAAACACAGCAGCGCGCCGACGATCGCGGTCGGTGCCGGCGGCAGCCCGAGCGCGTGGCCGACGACGACGACCGTGGCACCGAGCAGTGCGGCGATCGCGTACAGCTCGCGCTGCAGCACGTGCGGCACCTGCGCGACCAGCACGTCGCGGACGATGCCGCCGCCGACGCCGGTGAGCACGCCGAGCATCACCGCGCCGACCGGACCGAGGCCCGCGGCGAGGGCCTTGCCGGCGCCGAGCACCGCGAACAGCGCGAGGCCGACCGCGTCGAACATCTGCACGGGATTGCGCATGCGTTCGACGCCGGCGTGGCGGTAGAACGTGAGCAGTCCGGCCGCCGACGACACCGCGAGGTAGCGCCAGTCGACGATCGCGACCGGCGGCGTCGCACCCAGCAGCACGTCGCGGACCATGCCGCCGGCGGTCGCGGCCGCGAACGACAGCACGAGCACGCCGAACAGGTCCAGCCGGCGGCGCGTGGCGACCAGCGCGCCGCTGAGCGCGAACGCGAACGTGCCGACGAAATCGAGCAGCATCAGCAGCTGCGGCGCGAACGGCAGCGTCATCTCCGGCGCCTCGGCAGGGTCGCCGGCGGCGTCCCCTCCACGCCCGCGCGGCGGCGCCGGAACAGCGACACGCGCGCCAGCAGCACCGTCGTCACGGGGACGGTCAGCGCCAGCAGCGCCGGCAGCAGCAGCGGATGCAGCACCAGCCGCCCCTGCAGCGTCGACAGATACAGCGCGGCCGCACCGGCGACGCACCACGCCGCCAGCGTGTACGCGAGCGCGGGCGGATGCATCCGCAGGAAGAATTCGCGCAGCCGCAGGAAGCCCACCGCCGACACCACCACCAGCAGCCCGCTGCCCACCAGCAGCGCCGCGACGATCACGTCGACCCACACCGGAACCGGGCTCATTCGATCACCTCCCCGCGCAGGATGAACTTCGCCATCGCCGCCGAACTGACGAAACCGAACAGCGCGATCAGCAGCGCCGCCTCGAAATACCGGTCGCTCTGGTAACGGATGCCCACCACCATCACCACCAGCATCGCATGCACGTACAGCAGGTCGAGCGCGAAAACGCGGTCCTGCGCGCGCGGCCCGCGCAGCAGCCGCGCCACCACCAGCACCGACGCCAGCGCGTAGCAGCCGAGCGCGAACCCGGTGGCGACCTGCACGATCAGGCTCATTCGAAGATCTCCCGCAGCGGGCGTTCGTAGCGGTGCTTGAAGCGGGCGATGTACGCGTCGGCGTCGTCCACGTCCCAGACGTGCAGCAGCAGCGTGGCGCGATCGGCCGCCAGTTCGGACCACACGGTGCCGGGCACGACCGTCGTCACCAGCGCCAGCATCGCCAGCCCGAGCGGATCTTCCAGTTCGAGGGGGATCAGCACGAAGCGCGGGTTCGGCCGCCGCCCGCGCAGGCGCAGCACGTCGCGGCCGACCGCGAAATTGGAGGTCACGACGTCCGCGAACACGAGCACGGCGAACGATGCCGCCCGCCCCATGTCGCGAAGCGGCGCATGGCGCAGGCGCAGGCGGCGCGTCAGCGGCGGCAACCCCAGCGCCAGCAGCAGCCCGAGCACGAGCTGTCCGGGCGCGGCGCTGCGCGCCAGCAGCAGCCACAGCACGAGCAGCAGGACGCTCAGGCCCGGTGCCGGCACGAGTCGGCGCAGCCACGTCATGGCGTCGCGCTCCCGTCGTCCGGCGCCGGCACATCCGGACCTGCCGTCGGCGACGCCGGACCGGGTTTCGGCCGCGCCGAAAGCACCGCGTCGATGTAGGCGCGCGGCGCGTGCGCCGCGGTGGCGGTCGCAGTCGCATAACGCATCACCGGTTCGGCGTACACCGTCAGGCCGCCGGCGGCGACCAGCAGGATCAGCACCGCGCCGCCTTCGGCCGCGCGCAGCTGCGGCGCGAAATGCACGCCCTTCGACCAGAAATGGCGGATGCCGGCACGCGCCAGCGAGATCATCGCGAACAGGCTCGACGCCAGCAGCAACCCGATCAGCATCCAGCGCGCCGACCCGGCGCCGTCCGCCCCGGCGTTGGCGGGACCGACCCCGGTCGCCGCCGAAAGCAGCGCGACCTTGCCGACGAAGCCGGCCAGCGGCGGCAGCCCGGCGACGAGCAGCGCGCAGGCGACGAACGCCAGGCCCAGCATCGCCACCGACACGGGGAACGCGCGGCCGACCAGCGGCAGCGCGTCGTCGTCGAGGTTGTCCTCCTCGTCGGGAACCGCGTCGGGGTCCACGACCGGCAGGCGCGTTTCCACGCTCGTGCGCTTCACCAGCTCCACCAGCAGGAACAGCAGGCCGACCGCGAGTGTCGCGACGGGCAGATAGAACAGCGCCGCCGCGCTCAACGGCACCGAGTGCAGGCCGATCGCCGCGAGCAGCGTGCCCGACGACACCATCACCGAGAACGCGGCGATGCGCTCCAGCCGGATCGACGCGAGCAGCCCGATCGTGCCGAACGCCAAAGTCAGCAGGCCGCCGTAGAGCATCACGCCGCCGCCGAAATGCGCCGACGCGCCGGCCTCCAGCGAGAACACCAGCGTCCACAGCCGGAACAGCGCGTAGAACCCGACCTTCGTCATCAGCACGAACAGCGCCGCCACCGGCACCGCGGTCGCGGTATAGGCCGGCACCAGCCACGCGTTCAGCGGCCACACGGCGGCCTTGATCAGGAACGCCACGGCGAGGATCGCCGCGCCGACGTGCAGCAGTCCGCGGTCGCCGACCGGCACCTGCGCGGCCTTGTCGGCGAGGTCGGCCATCGTCAGCGTGCCGGTGACGCCGTACAGCACCGCGACGCCGACCAGGAACAGCGACGAGGCGAGCAGGTTCATCGCGATGTAGTGCATGCCCGAGCGCACGCGCGGCCAGCCCGAGCCGTGCATCTGCAGCCCGTACGACGCCGCCAGCAGGACCTCGAAGAACACGAACAGGTTGAACAGGTCGCCGGTGAGGAACGCGCCGTTGAGCCCGAGCAGCTGCATCTGGAACAGGGGGTGGAACCACGCGCCGACGCGCGACCACCCGGCTTCGGCATACACCGCCGACGCGGTGCCGAGCAGCCCCACCAGCACGAGCATCGCCACCGACAGCCGGTCGCCGACCAGCACGATCCCGAACGGCGCCTGCCAGTTGCCGGCGAGGTAGACGGCGATGCCACCGGCGTCGACCGCGTGCAGCAGCGTGGCCGCGACCGCGAGCCCGGCCGCCGTCGCGCCGATGTTGATGAGGCCGCGCAGGCGCCGGCGGCTGGAATCGACGAACAGCAGCAGCGCCGCGGCGAGCAGCGGCAGCACCAGCGGCACGATCAGCAGCCCGGGCAGGGGCGTCGTCACTCGTCGGTCTCGCCGTCGACGTGGTCGGTGCCGCTGAGGCCGCGCGCGGCCAGCAGCACGACGAGGAACAGCGCGGTGGTCGCGAAGCCGATGACGATGGCGGTCAGCACCAGCGCCTGCGGCATCGGGTCGGTGTAGTGCTCCAGGTCGGGCGTGACGCCGGGCGCGACGATCGGCGGGCGGTCGATCACGAGGCTGCCCATGCTGAAGATGAACAGGTTCACCGCGTACGACAGCAGCGCGAGCCCCATCACGACCTGGAACGTGCGCGGCCGCAGCACCAGCCAGATGCCGGCCGCGGCGAGCACGCCGATCACCATGGCGAGAAGGGCTTCCATCAGGGCGCCTCCGCGTCGGGCGCGACGCGCGGCGCCAGCTGGCGGTGGCCGCGGATCGACTGGTGGGCGAGCGCGGTCAGGATCAGCAGCGTCGCGCCGACCACCACCGCGAGCACCCCGGCGTCGAACAGCGCCGCGCTCGGCAGGTGCACGTCGCCGAGCAGCGGCAGCGCCAGATGCGCGGTGTGGCTGGTCAGGAACGGGTAGCCGAACAGCACGGCACCGAGCCCGGTGGCGGCGGCGATCAGCAGGCCGGCGGCGATCCACTTCGCCGGGCGCACCGGCGCGCGCGCCTCGACCCAGCGCGTGCCGGACATGACGTACTGCATCAGCAGCGCGATCGCGACGACCAGTCCGGCGACGAACCCGCCGCCCGGCTCGTCGTGCCCGCGCCAGAAGAAGTGCGCGGCCACCAGCAGCGCCACCGGCAGCAGCAGCCGCGCGAGCACCGCCGGCACCAGCAGGTAGCCCCCGGCATCCTCGTCGCGCTCGGCCGGCAGCAGGTCGGTGTCGACATCGGCCGACACCGCGCGCTGCTGCGACGGCCGCGCGAC
>CAMPHE010000060.1 GCA_946885815.1 uncultured Arenimonas sp. | reverse complement strand
CGCGACAACCTGCTGATGCGGATGAAGGACGAGGACTGGCAGGCGATCCTCGACACCAACCTGACCAGCGTGTTCCGCCTGTCGAAGGCGGTGATGCGCGGGATGATGAAGGCGCGCAAGGGTCGCATCGTCTCGATCGCTTCCGTCGTCGGCGTCACCGGCAATGCGGGGCAGGCGAACTACGCCGCCGCGAAGGCCGGCATCATCGCCTTCAGCAAATCGCTCGCGAAGGAGATCGGCAGCCGCGGCGTCACGGTCAACGTGGTCGCCCCCGGTTTCATCCAGACCGACATGACGCGCGACCTGCCCGAAGCGTCGCGCGAGGCGCTGGTGTCGCAGATCGCGCTGGGCCGGCTGGGCGAACCGTCGGACATCGCGCAGGCCGTCGCGTTTCTCGCCGGCCCCGCCGGTGCGTACATCACCGGCGAGACCCTGCACGTCAACGGCGGCATGTACATGCCGTAAGTCCTTGCCACGACGGGATTTGAGCTAGAATCCCGCCCCCGTTCCGGCCTGCGGCGCCCCCGGCGCCCGCCGCAGCCAGCATTTGATTACAATGCGCCCGCTATCATCCTCCGGGAGGAGACCGATCCATGAGCACCATCGAAGAACGCGTCAAGAAAATCGTCGTCGAGCAGCTGGGCGTGAAGGAAGAAGAAGTCACCGTGAACGCCTCGTTCGTGGACGACCTCGGCGCCGACTCGCTGGACACCGTCGAGCTGGTGATGGCGCTCGAGGAAGAATTCGAGTGCGAAATCCCGGACGAGGAAGCCGAAAAGATCACCTCGGTGCAGCAGGCGATCGACTACATCAAGGCCCACGTCAAGGCCTGATCGCCTGACGCGTGTCGACGCCGGGGCCGCGCTTGCGCGGCCCTGCGCGTTTCAGGCGCCGGGGCGATACTCCGGCGCATGCGCCGGCAGGGCCGCGCGCCACCGTCCGACAGTGGAGTTTCGAAGATGAGCCAGCGTCGTGTCGTCGTCACCGGGATGGGCATCGTCTCGCCCATCGGCAATTCCCTCGCCAGTGCTTGGGACAGCATCCAGGCCGGCCGTTGCGGCATCGGCCCGATCACCCATTTCGACGCGAGCGCGTTCACGACGCGCATCGCCGGCGAAGTGCGCGACTTCGACGCGAAGGCGATCCTGCCGCCGAAGGACGTCAAGAAAATGGACGTCTTCATCCACTACGGGCTCGCCGCGTGCTTCCAGGCGCTCGACGATGCCGGGCTGGAGATCACCGACGCCAACGCCGAGCGCATCGGCGCCCTGATCGGCGCCGGCATCGGCGGCGTGCGCGGCATCGAGGAGACCGCGATCGCGCTGCACGAAGGCGGCCCGCGCAAGGTGTCGCCGTTCTACGTGCCCAGCACGATCATCAACATGCTGCCCGGCCAGCTGAGCATCCTGAAGGGGCTCAAGGGCCCGAACTTCTCGGCCGTCTCGGCCTGCGCGACGTCGAACCATTCGATCGGCATGGCGATGCGCATGATCCAGTACGGGGACGCCGACGTGATGTTCGCCGGCGGCGCCGAACACGGCGCGACGCCGACCTCGGTCGGCGGCTTCTGTTCGATGAAGGCGATGTCCACCCGCAACGACGACCCGCTGCGCGCGTCGCGTCCGTGGGACAAGGACCGTGACGGCTTCGTCCTCGGTGACGGCGCCGGCATCCTGGTGCTCGAGGAATACGAGCATGCGAAGGCGCGCGGCGCCCGCATCTATGCCGAGCTCGCCGGGTTCGGCGCGTCGTCCGACGCGTACCACATGACCGCGCCGAGCGAGAACGGCGAAGGCCCGGCGCGCTGCATGGCGATGGCGATGCGGGACGCAGGCGTCAACCCGGACGAAGTGAAGTATCTCAACGCGCACGGCACCTCGACGCCGCTCGGCGACCTCGCCGAGACGCACGCGGTGAAGCGTGCGTTCGGCGATCACGCGTACCGGGCGATGGTCAGTTCGACGAAGTCGATGACCGGGCATCTGCTCGGGGCGGCCGGCGGCGTCGAAGCGGTGTTCACGGTGCTCGCGCTCCACACCGGCGTGATCCCGCCGACGATCAACCTCGACGAACCGGGCGAGGGCTGCGACCTCGACTACGTGCCCAACGCGGCGCGCGAGGCGAAGATCGACGTGGCGATGTCGAACGGATTCGGCTTCGGCGGCACCAACGGCACCCTGGTTTTCCGCCGCGTCTGAACGCGCCCGCCGGCATCGCGATGCCGATCCACGCGCTGCCGCCGGGCATCGACCTGCTGCAGCTGCAGTCGGCCGACCCGTCGCGATTCCCGCTGCTGCTCGAGAGCGTCGCCGGGGGTGCGCAGTCGCGCTGGGACCTGCTGCTGTGCGGCGACGGCACCGGCCTGGAGCTGGGTACCGACGGCGCGGTGCGCCGGCTCGACGGCACCGCGGTCGCGGGCGGTTTCCTCGCGGCGCTCGACCGTGATTTCGCCGCGGCGGGGGGCCGCGCCGCGCCTGCCGAGGCCGGTGGCGGCGAAACCGCCGGTACTCCGGTCGCGATCCCGTTCCGGGGCGGCTGGGGCCTGTTCCTCGCGTACGAACTGGCGGCGCAGATCGAACCGTCGCTGCGATTACCCGCGGCCGACGGCCCGTTGCCGGTGGCGCTCGCGCTGCGCTGCCCGGCGGCGATCGTGCGCGACCGGCGCGACGGCCGCAGCTTCGCGGTCGCCGAGCCCGGTGCCGACGCGCTGCTCGCGACGATCGTCGACGCCGTCGCGAACCGGCACGCCGCGCCTGCGGCAGGCGCGTTCGTCCCGCCCGTGCTGGAGGAAGACGATCCGGCGCGATTCCTCGACGGCGTGGCGCGCATCCACGATTACCTGCGTGCCGGCGACGTCTTCCAGGTGAACCTGTCGCGGGCGTGGCGCGCGCGCTTCGCCGGGGCGCCCGATCCGGCGGCGGTGTACGCGCGGCTGCGCGAGGCGAACCCGGCGCCTTTCGCCGGGTCGCTGCGCCATCGCGGCGCCACGCTGCTGAGTTCGTCGCCGGAACGACTGGTGTCGGTGCACGGCGGCGTCGCGCAGACGCGACCGATCGCCGGCACGCGACCGCGCGTCGCCGGCGACGACGACGCGGCGCGCATCCGCGATCTCGTCGGCAATCCGAAGGAGCGCGCCGAGCACGTGATGCTGATCGACCTCGAACGCAACGACCTCGGCCGCGTCTGCGTGCCGGGCAGCGTGCGCGTCGACGAACTGATGGCGGTGGAAAGCTACGCGCACGTGCACCACATCGTGTCGAACGTGTCGGGGCGGCTGCGTCCGGGCACGACCCCGGGCGAGGTGATCGCGGCGGTGTTTCCCGGCGGCACGATCACCGGCGCGCCGAAGGTGCGCTGCATGGCGATCATCGCCGAGCTCGAGGGCGAGGGTCGCGGACCGTACACCGGTGCGCTCGGCTGGCTCGGCGTCGACGGCGATCTCGACCTGAACATCCTGATCCGCAGCGCGTGGCTCGCCGGCGAGGTGCTGGAGCTGCGCGCGGGCGCCGGGATCGTCGTGGATTCCGACGCCGGTCGCGAACTGGACGAGACGCGCGCGAAGGCGCGCGGCTGGTTGCGCGCGCTGGGGGCGGAGGCGTGAGCGCGCTCGCGATGTGGCTGTTCCGCGGCGAAGCGCCGGTCGACGCGCTCGACCCGGAGGACCGCGGCCTCGCGTACGGCGACGGGCTGTTCGAGACCATGCGCGTGCACGAAGGTCGCGTGCCGTGGCTCGACGCGCACCTGGCGCGCCTGTCGCGCGACGCGGCGCGGCTGCGCATCGACGTGCCGGCCGACGGCTGGCTGCGCGAGCGCATCGCCGCGTGCGTCGACGAAGTGCCGGGCGCCGTGTTGAAGCTGGTGCTGACGCGGGGGGCCGGCGGTCGCGGTTATGCGCCGCCGCCCGAACCGCGGGCGACGCTGCAGCTGGCGCTGCATCCGCTGCCGCCGCCGCTGCCCGACGCGCTGACGCTGCGCTGGTGCAGCACGCGCGTCGCGGTGCAGCCGGCGCTGGCGGGCATCAAGCACCTGAACCGGCTCGAGAACGTGCTGGCGCGCGCCGAATCGTCGCTGCCCGGCATCGACGACGGCCTGATGCTCGACACCGCCGACGAACTCGTCGGCGCGACCGCCGCGAACGTGTTCATCCGCGCCTTCGGACTGTGGATCACGCCGCCCGTGTCGCGCTGCGGGGTGGCCGGCGTCGCCCGCGCGTGGGTCATCGCGAACGCCGGCGCGCGTGAATCCGTACTCACGCGCACGATGCTGGAAGAGTCCGACGCGGTTTTCCTGTGCAATGCGGTGCGGGGTATTCTCCCGGTCGGAAGCCTCGGCGATCGGCGCTGGGCCCTGCATCCGGCCCTCGACGCGCTGCGTCGCCGCCTGCACCGGGCGGAGCCGGCGTTCGCCACCGGGAGCTGAATTTGCCTGCCACGTCGTCACGTCGCCTGTTGAAGGCTCTTTTCGTCCTGTCGCTGCTCGCGGCCGTCGCCCTCGGCGGCTGGTTCTGGGTGCGCTACCAGGGGTTCGCCGACGCGCCGATCGCGCTGGCCGGCACCGAGCGGATCCTGGTCGTGGAATCCGGCGACGGCTTCCGCGACATCCTGCGCAAGCTGCGCGGGCTCGGCGTGGTCGAAGGGCACGACCTCGAGTGGAAGGCGCTCGCGCACGAGATGCAGGTGGTGACGCGGCTCCAGGTGGGCGAGTACACGATCCGCCACGGCATCACGCCGCGCGAGCTGCTCGCCAAGCTCGAGAGCGGCAAGGTGATCCAGCAGCGCTTCACGATCGTCGAGGGCTGGAACCTGCGCGAGCTTCGCGCGGCGCTGGCGAAGGACCCCACGCTCGGCCAGACGCTCGCCGACACGCCCGACGACGGCCTGATGGCGGCGCTCGGACGCGACGACGCGCATCCGGAGGGCCGTTTCCTGCCCGAGACCTACCACTACACGCGCGGCATGAGCGACCGCGACCTGCTCGCGCGCGCGGCGCTGGCGATGGACAAGGCGCTCGCCGACGCGTGGGCGATGCGGTCTCCCGATTCGCCGCTGAAGTCTCCCGACGAGCTGCTGGTGCTCGCGTCGATCGTCGAGAAGGAAACCGGCAAGGCCTCCGAGCGGGCCGAGATCGCCGGCGTCTTCACCCGGCGACTGGTCAAGGGAATGCTGCTGCAGACCGACCCGACGGTGATCTACGGGATGGGCAGCGCCTACGACGGCAACATCCGCCGCAAGGATCTCGAGACCGACACGCCGTACAACACCTACACGCGTGCCGGCCTGCCGCCGACGCCGATCGCGCTGCCGGGACGGGCCGCGCTCGTCGCCGCCGCGCGCCCCGCCGACGGCGACACGCTGTACTTCGTCTCGCGCGGCGACGGCAGCCACGTGTTTTCGGCGACGCTCGCCGAACACAACCGCGCGGTCGCGTGCCACCAGCTGAAGCGCTGCCGGTGAGCCGCGGCCTGTTCGTCAGCATCGAAGGCGGCGAGGGCGCCGGCAAGTCGACGGTGATCGCCGCGATCGGCGACGCGCTGGCGGCAGGCGGCCGCGAAGTGGTGACGACGCGCGAGCCCGGCGGCACGCCGGAGGGCGAGTCGATCCGCGCGCTGCTGCTGGATCCGGCGCGCACGCTGGTGCCCGAAGCCGAGCTGCTGCTGATGTTCGCGTCGCGCGCGCAACTGGTGCGTTCGACCATCGCGCCGGCGCTCGCGCGCGGCGCCGCGGTGATCGCCGACCGGTTCACCGACGCCAGTTTCGCGTACCAGGGCGGCGGCCGCGGGCTCGATGCCGGCGTCATCGCCGACCTGGAACGATGGGCCGCCGGCCTGCGTCCCGATCTCACGTTCCTGCTCGACGTCGGCGTGGCGCAGGGCCTCGCGCGCGCGCGATCGCGCGGCGGCGACCCCGACCGGATCGAAGCCGAGCAGGACGCGTTCTTCGAGCGCGTGCGCGCCACCTATCTCGCGCGGGCGGCCGCCGAGCCGGCGCGTTTCCGCGTGATCGACGCCAGCCGACCGGCCGATGCCGTGCTGGCCGACGTCCGCGCGCGGCTCGCTGAATGGCTCGCGACGCGATGACCGCGCTCGCGCCTTGGCAGCAGCGGGTGCTCGACGGCGCGCTGTCCGCGCTCGCCGAAGGCCGGCTCGGCCATGCGCTGCTGCTGTCGGGGGCGCCGGCGATGGGCAAGGCGCGGGTCGCGTCGTTGCTTTCGCAGCGGCTGCTGTGCCGGACGCCGGGAGTCGACGGCCTCGGCTGCGGCCAGTGCCGCGGCTGCCGGCTGTTCGCCGCCGGCACGCATCCGGACCGGCTCGACCTCACTTTCGCGGTGCACGAGAAGACCGGCAAGCTGCGTTCGGAACTGCTGGTGGAGCAGATCCGCGACCTGGGCCACTGGTTCTCGCTGACGCCCGATCTCGGCGGCGCGCAGGTCGCGGTGATCCATCCCGCGCACATGCTCAATCGCGCCGCCGCGAACGCGCTGCTGAAAACGCTCGAAGAGCCGGCGCGCGACCGCTATCTGCTGCTGGTCACCGATCAGCCCGGGCGGCTGCCGGCGACGATCCGCAGCCGCTGTCAGCGCCTCGAGTTCCGCCTGCCTGCCGCCGGCGAGGCGCACGCATGGCTGGTGGCACAGGGCCACGACGCGTCCGCCGCGCGCACCGCGCTCGATGCGGCGCGCGGGCACCCGGGCCACGCCGCCGCGTGGCTCGCCGAGGGGGGGCTCGCCCTGCGCGGCGACATCGCCCGTGACCTCGACGCGCTGGCGGCCGACCGGGCATCGCCGCTGGAAACCGCGCAACGCTGGCTCGCCGACGAGCGCGCCGACCTGCGCCTGCGCTTCGCCGCGGAGCTGGCACTGGCAGGCGCGGCGCAGCGTGTCGCGGGCGGCCCGACAGCAGGCTTGACCATTCCTGCGGAATTCCAGAAGCTCTCGGCATGGTTCGACCGGATGAACCGGACCCGCGCGCAGCTCGCGGCGCCGGCATTGCGGCACGACCTCGCGCTGGCCGGCCTGCTGCTCGAATGGCGTAGCCTGACCAGACCGACGACGATGCAGGGAGCAGGCCGATGATCGGTGGGGGCGCGGGCGCGCGGCAGGGCATCCTGTCGCTGGCGATCAAGGACAAGGCGGCGCTGTACAACGCCTACATGCCGTTCGTGAAAGGCGGCGGCATCTTCGTGCCCACCGCGAAGCGCTACGCGCTCGGCGACGAGGTGTTCATCCTGCTGTCGCTGATGGAGGAGAAGGACCGCCTTCCGGTCGCCGGCAAGGTCGTCTGGATCACGCCGGGCGGCGCCCAGGGCAACCGCAGCGCCGGCATCGGCGTGCAGTTCGCCGACACGTCGGAAGCCGAGCAGGTCAAGAGCAAGATCGAGACCTTCCTCGCCGGCACGCTCGACGCGGACAAGCCGACGCACACGATGTAAGCGCCGGGTCAGCCGCCGAACATCCGGAACATCATCCAGCCGGCGGCGATCGCCACGCCGGCGAGCAGGGCCATCCGAATCCTCGACACCCGTCGCCCCGCATCGGGCTTCGCGGAGTCGCGGAACTGCAGCTTCTCCGGCAGATACGACGCGTCGCGCGTGGTCGCCAGCAGCCCGCCTTCGTGCAGCAGCTCGCGCGCCAGCTTGAAGTCGTCGGGCTTGAGCACCCACACCGCGGGCTGCTGCGATTCGTCGTGGTTCTTGGCCGAATAGCTGAACTCGCGGCGGCTGTTGCCCTTCCAGCTGCGGCCCTGCGTGATCTTCGTCTCGATCCCGTGTTCGCCGAGCATCTTCGCGACGCCCTCGACGTTCTCCAGCCGGGTCGACGTGAATACCTGGCGCATCAGGCGTTCCCCGTCGCGGCGACGACGCGGATCAGGCCTTCCTGCGCGGTCGATGCCACCAGCCGCCCGTCGCGCGTGTAGATCTGCCCGCGGGCGAGGCCGCGCGCGCCCTGCGCGCTCGGGCTGTCGATCGAGTACAGCAGCCAGTCGTCGGCGCGGAACGGGCGGTGGAACCACATCGCATGGTCGAGCGACGCCATCTGCACGTCCGGCTGGTAGTAGCTGATCCCGTGCGGGAACGTCGCGGTGCCCAGCAGGTGGAAGTCGGACGCGTACGCGAGCAGCGCCTGGTGCAGCACCGGCGAATCGCCGACCGGCGCCGACAGCCGGAACCAGACCTGCTGGTACGGCGGGCGCTTCGGCGGCTTCAGGTCGTCGCGCGGATATACCGGGCGGATCTCGAACGGGCCCATCCGCGTCAGCCAGCGCTGCGCCTTCGGTGGCAGGGAGGCCAGCTGCTCTGCCGTGGGCGCCGGCACGCGCTCGATGTCCTCCGGCTGCGGTACCTCGGGCATCGACAACTGGTGCTCGACGCCGGGCTCCGGTTCCTGGAACGAGGAGGCGAACACGAAGATCGGCTGGCCGTGCTGGATCGCGGTGACGCGGCGCACCGAGAAGCTCTTGCCGTCGCGCGAGCGGTCGACGTCGTAGACGATCGGGTGCTCGACGTCGCCGGCACGCAGGAAGTACGCGTGGATCGAGTGCACGTGGCGCACGGCGTCGACGGTGCACTGCGCGGCCGCCAGCGCCTGCCCGAGCACCTGGCCGCCGAACACGTACTTGGTGCCGATGTCGCGGCTCTGGCCGCGGAACAGATTGT
>CAMPHE010000059.1 GCA_946885815.1 uncultured Arenimonas sp. | reverse complement strand
CCCAGCGACGACGGCACCGCCGCGGTCGGCATCTACGCAGGCGGCCGTCTCAACACCACCATCCGCAACTGCAGCATCCGCGGGTTCCGCAGCGGGATCGTTCTCGACGACGGCGGCGGCCATCGGGTCGAACACAACAGCCTGGACGCCAACACACAGGTCGGCATCGTCGTCACCGGTGGCGGTTCGACGGTCAGGGACAACCGGGTGATCGACACCGGCGGGTCGACGTCCGCGACGGGGACAGCGTACGGACTGGATGTCGCCAACGGCGTCGATGTCCTCGACAACACGGTCGACGGCGTGGCCGCGATTCCCTCGTCCGGTAATGCCACGTCCTACGGGATCCGCACCACGGCCAACGGCGACGCCAGCGTCGTCGGCAACCGCGTGCGCGGCCTGGCGGCCAGCGGCACCGGCACCACCTACGGGATCTGGAACGAGGCGTCCGGCCGGACGATCGTGCGGCGCAACGATCTTCAGGGCAGCGGCGTCGCCGGCAGCATCGGTGTGTACTGCTCCAGCAATCAGGCCACGGCCCGCGCCAATATCGTCCCCGGATTCGTCACCGCGATCTCGGGCTGCCTGTCCGACCTGCCCAATCTGATGTTCACTACGTCGTCGGTATTCAACGGCGATCTCGGCGGCCTCGCCGGCGCCGACGCCAAGTGCCAGCAACTCGCGACTTCGGCGGGCCTGAAGGGGAACTATCGCGCCTACCTCGGGGCCACCAACACGAACGCGCCGTCACGATTCGCGGGGGCGAGTGGCTGGACGCGCGTCGACGGCAGCCCGATGGTCGAACTCATCGGCGAATTCGGCACGATCGCCCTGTCGTACCCGCCGTCACTCGACGAGAGCGGTGTCGACCTGTCGCAGTCGGATCAGTTGCGTGTGTGGACGGCCACGAATCCGGACACCAGCTACGCCGGTCAGAACTGCGCGACGCTTGGAGGCCCCGACTGGAGCACGACATCGGCCCGCACCGTGACCGGGGTGCTCGCGACTACGGACGCGGGCGTGCTGATCGGCGGGTCGGTGATGCCGTGCGGCATCACGGCCCGCCTGTACTGCTTCGGGATCGATCGCGCGGCGACCCTTCAAGGTTCGCGATGAAGGCCTTTCCCGTGCCGACCGGCCATCGGCGCCCGTTCATTGATGGAGATTCACCGATGAAGTGCCCCGGAACTGGCGTTGCCGCCGCTGTACTGTCAGCCGCCGCGATTCTCGGTACGACGTTGCCATCGCCGGCCCGCGCCGCCCGCAGCTACGACAACTGCACCGGCTTCATCGACTTCCTGCCCGCCACCATCAGCGCGCAGGGCACCTGGTGCCTGCGCCACGACCTGAGCACCGCCCTTGCCGGCGGCAATGCCATCATCATCGCCACCAACAACGTCACCGTCGACTGCAACGATTTCAAGTTGGGCGGCCTGGCCGCCGGGGCCGGCACGACGACTACGGGCATCTTCGCGAATGCCCGCCAGAACGCCGTCATCCGCAACTGCAACATCCGGGGCTTCCAGACCGGCATCGGCCTTCTCGGCGGCGGCGGCCATCGGGTCGAGCACAACAGCCTGGATGGCAATACGTATACGGGCATCCGTGTCGAGAGTGCCGCTTCGACGATTCGCGACAACCGGGTGATCGACACCGGCGGTTCGACCGCCAACCCGGGCGAGGCGATCGGCATCTCGACCTCGGACACTGTCGACGTGCTCGGCAATACCGTCAACGGCGTGGCCGGGGTGCCGGATTCGGGTAACGCTTCGGCCTACGGGATCGTTACCTTCGAGAACGCCGAGGGCAGCGTCGCCGGCAATCGCGTCCGCGGTCTGGTCAGCACCGGCGCCGGAACGATCTTCGGAATCTACAACTCCGACTCGGGAAGACTGATCCTGCGCGACAACGACGTGCAGGGCAGCGGCGTCGCGGCGAGCATCGGCGTGCACTGCACCAGCGATCAGGCCACGGCCCGCGACAATGTCGTCACCGGCTTCGCCACCGGGATCTCCGGCTGCCTGTCCGACGGCAACACGGTCAATACGAACTGAAGACGCGCACTGCCGCGCCTCCGTCGTTTCCGGCGCGCGCTCGCCGGCGGCATTGATCGCCCGCACACGCCGGTCCCGCTAGCGTCCCGGCGATGAACCCCGCCGCTGCCGACGCGCCGCGCCTCGCGCCCGACGCCCCGCTGTCGATCGTCCTCAATGCCGGCTCCGGCCATGAAGACGCCGATGCGGCGTGCGCGGCGATCACGGCCGTGCTCGACGCCGCCGGCCGCCGCCATTCGCTGCACCGCATCGATTCGCCGGAGCGACATGCCGCGGTGGTCGCCGGAGCCGCGGAGGAGGCGCAGGCACGGGGCGCGGCGCTGGTGGCGGCGGGGGGCGACGGCACGCTGAGCTCGGTCGCCGTGGTGGCGATGGCGCATGGGCTGGTGTTCGGCGCGCTGCCGGCGGGCACGTTCAACCTGTTCGGACGCGCGCACGGGTTGCCGCTGGACGTCGCCGACGGCACTCGTGCGCTGCTGCGCGCCTCCCCGGCGCCGGTGCAGGTCGGGCGGGTCGGTGGCCGGCCGTTCCTCGTCAACGCCGCGCTCGGCATGTACCCGGCGATGCTCGAGGATCGCGAGCGCTTCAAGGCCGAACACGGCCGCAGCCGCATGAGCGCCATCGTGTCGGGAATCGGCACGCTGCTTCACGATCCCGGCCAGCTGCGCCTGGACATCGACGACGGCGACGGGCGGCGCGCCGTGCGCACGCCGACGCTGTTCGTCGGCAACAACCCGCTGCAGCTGGCGCGACTCGGCTTCGACACGATGCCCGGCGACGGTCGGCTCGCCGGCGTCGTCGTGCGGCCGATCGGCACGCTGGCGATGCTGTGGCTGGCGCTGCGCGGGGCGCTCGGCACGCTCGGCGACGCCGACCAGGTCGAGAGCTTCCGCTTCCGCCGGCTGGAAGTGGCGCCGCGCGGGCAGGGGCGCACGAAGGTGGCGATCGACGGCGAGGTCGTGCGGCTCGAGACCCCGCTGGTGTTCGACGTCTCGCCCGAACCGCTGTGGCTGCTGGCCCCGGCGCCGGAAGACCGGATCGACCCCGAATGACGACGCTGCTGCAGGTGTCCGATCCGCATTTCGGCACCGAACGGCCGGAGGTCGTGGACGCGCTGGAGGCGCTCGCGCGGCGGCGCCGCCCCGACCTGCTGGTGCTCTCGGGCGACATCACGCAGCGCGCGCGCCGCGCGCAGTTCGCCGCCGCGGCGCGATTCGTCGAGCGTCTCGGCATCCCGGCGCGGCTCGCCATTCCCGGCAACCACGACATCCCGCTGTACGACGTGTTCACCCGCGCATTCGCGCCGTACCGCGGCTTCGTGCGCGAATTCGGCGACGACTTCGCGCCGGTGCACGAGAGCGCCGACATCGCGGTGTTCGGCGTGCGCACCACGCGCCGCTACCGCCACAAGCACGGCGAGGTATCGGACGAACAGGTCGCCGGGATCGCCGCGAAGCTGCGGGCGGTGCCGGCGGAAAAACTGCGCGTCGTCGTCGTGCACCAGCCGGTCGACCTGCCGCCGGACCGCAAACAGCGCAACCTGCTGCGCAATCGCGAGGCCGCCGTACGCACGTGGGTCGACGCCGGCGTCGACCTGATCCTCGGCGGCCACATCCACCTGCCGTTCCTGCGCGCGCTGTCACGCACCTTCCCCGACCTCCCGCGCCGCGCGTGGTGCGGCCAGGCCGGCACCGCGCTGTCGCATCGCATCCGGCACGAAGCCAACAACTCGGTGAACTTCGTGAGTTACCGCGCCGGCGACGCCGAGGCGGTGTTCGAGCGCTGGGATTTCGGCGGGGCTTCCGAGGGGTTCGTCGCGATCGAGCGGCACGGGCTCGTGCTGGATCGCTGAAAGGCTTTGGCCACGACCGGGCACGACAAGAGCCACGACCGAGCACAGGAAAGCAAAGGCCTTTCAAAAGAAATGCTTTCCGCTTCTGCTCTCCCGTGTTCTGTCGTGGCTTCTTGTCGTGCTCGGTCGTGGCCAGAACCGCTCTTCAACGAAAATCCCGCGACACCGCCCGCAGCGCCGGCGCCAGCGCGGATTCATCCAGCAGCCGCCGCGCGATCAGGTGCGTCACGCCGTCCTCGGTTTCCAGCCGCCCCTCGACGCCCATCAGCTTCGATTCGATCAGCACGCGGCGCTGCTTCTCGCCGAGGTCGCGCCAGACCACGACGTTCACCATCCCGTCCTCGTCCTCGAGCGTGACGAAGGTGACCCCGGTGGCCGTCTGCGGGCGCTGACGGCCGGTGACGAGGCCGGCCACACGCACCGGCGTGCCGCTCGGCAGCCCGTCGAGGTCGCGCGTGCGGCGATAGCGGCGCGCCTGCAGCTGGCGGCGCAGCAGCCGCAGCGGATGCGCGCCGAGCGTCAGGCCGGTGCGCGCGTAGTCGGCGTGCAGGTCCTGCGTCGCGGTCGGCACCGGCAGCACGATGTCGTCTTCGCGCGGCGACGCGCCGAACAGCGGCAGCTGCGCCTCGACGCCGGCGACCGCCCAGCGCGCGCGATGCCGATGCCCGGCGAGCCCCTTCAGCGCGCCGGCCTCGGCGAGCGCCGCGCGCGCGGTCTCGTCGAGCCCGGCGCGATGGCACAGGTCGGCGACGTCGGCGAACGGCGCGTCGGCGCGCGCGCGTTCGACGCGCTCGCCGGCCGCGCGCGCGAAGCCGGCGATCTCGCGCAGCCCGAGGCGCATCGCCGGCTGCTTCGCCGTGTCGTCCGGCCACGCTTCGAGCGTGTTGTCCCAGCCGCTGTGGCGCACGTCGACCGGCCGCACGACGATGCCGTGCCGCCGCGCGTCCTGCACCAGCTGGCTGTTGCTGTAGAAGCCCAGCGGCTGCGAGTTCATCAGCGCGCACAGGAACGCCGCCGGCTCGTGGCATTTCAGCCAGCAACTGACGTACGTGATCAGCGCGAAGCTGGCCGCGTGCGATTCGGGGAAACCGTAGTCGGCGAAACCCTTGATCTGCTCGAAGATGCGCGTCGCGAACTCGGGCGCGTAGCCGTTGCGCGCCATGCCGGCGAACAGCTTCTCCCGGAATTTCTCCAGCCCGCCGCGACGCTTCCACGCCGCCATGCCGCGGCGCAGCTCGTCGGCCTCGCCGGGCGTGAAGTCGGCGGCGACCATCGCCAGGTGCATCACCTGTTCCTGGAACAGCGGGATGCCGAGCGTGCGCTCCAGCACCGTGCGCAGCGCCTCCGACGGGTAGTCGACCGGCCGCTTGCCCTGCCGCCGCTGCAGGTACGGATGCACCATGTCGCCCTGGATCGGGCCCGGCCGCACGATCGCGACCTGCACGACGAGGTCGTAGAAGGTCTCCGGCCGCAGCCGCGGCAGCATCGCCATCTGCGCGCGCGATTCGATCTGGAACACGCCGACCGTGTCGGCCCGCTGGATCATCGCGAAGGTTTCGGCATCCTCGGCGGGAATCGTCGCCGGCGTCAGGTCGCGGCCGCGGTGCGCGCGCAGCAGCGCCAGGCACTTGCTCACCGCCGTCAGCATGCCGAGCGCGAGCACGTCGACCTTCAGCAGGCCCAGCGTCTCGAGGTCGTCCTTGTCCCATTCGATGATCGTGCGGTCGGGCATCGCCGCGTTCTGCACCGGCACCAGGTGGTGCAGCGGCGCGTCGGAAATGACGAAACCGCCGACGTGCTGGCTCAGGTGCCGCGGGGCGTCGAGCAGCTCGGCGGTGAGCGCCAGCACGCGGCGGATCACCGGCGCGTCGGGGTCGAAGCCGCGTTCGCGCAGCCGTTCGTCGAGATCCGTTTCGCCGTCCCACCACGAGAACGCGCGGCTGAGCTGGTCGACCTGGTCGGGCGGCAGCCCGAGCGCGCGGGCGACGTCGCGCACCGCGCTCTTGCCGCGATAGCAGATCACCGTCGCGGCGAGCGCGGCGCGGTCGCGGCCGTACTTGCCGTAAACGTACTGGATCACTTCCTCGCGCCGCTCGTGCTCGAAGTCGACGTCGATGTCCGGCGGCTCGTCGCGCTCCTTCGACAGGAAGCGGCCGAACAGCAGGTTCATCCGCGCCGGATCGACCTCGGTGATGCCGAGCGCGAAGCACACGGCCGAATTCGCCGCCGAGCCGCGGCCCTGGCAGAGGATGCCGCGGCCGCGCGCGAACGACACGATGTCCTCGACCGTCAGGAAGAACGCTTCGTACTTCAGCTCGGCGATCAGCGCCAGTTCGGCGTCGACCTGCGCGCGCACCTTCGCCGGCGTGCCGTGGGGCCAGCGGCGCACGAGGCCGCGGTCCGTGAGTTCGCGCAGCCACGTCGTCGGCGTGTGGCCCCCGGGCACCAGTTCGCAGGGATACGCGTACTGCAGTTTCCCGAGGTCGAACGTGCAGCGCGCGGCGAGGCGGGCGGCTTCTTCCAGCAGCCCGCGCGGATGGATCGCCGCCAGCGCGCGCCGCGTGCGCAGGTGGCGCTCGCCGTTCGGGAACAGCTGCGCGCCGGCATCGGCGACGGGTCGGTGATGGCGCGTCGCGGTCAGCACGTCCTGCAGCGCGCGGCGGCTGCGGCGATGCATGTGCACGTCGCCGGCGGCGATCGCGGGCAGGCCCAGTTCCGTCGCCAGTGCGAGCAGCGCGGCGAGCCGCGCGTCGTCGTCGGGACCGCGATGCAGTTCGACCGCGAGCCATGCCCGGTCCGGGAACCGGTCGCGGACCCATCCGCCGTCGGCGGCGCGCGGCTCGCGACCGGGAAGCCACAGCGCGAACAGGCCGGCGAGGGGCGTCGCGTCTGCGGGCGTCGCGTCGAAATCGCCGCGCCCGATCCGGTACTCGCCCTTCGCGCTGCGCCGCCGCGCGACGGTGACCAGCCGGCAGAGATTGCGCCAGCCGGTGGCGTCCTCGACCAGCAGCACCAGCTTCAGGCCGTCGTCGAGCGTGAACTCGCTGCCGCAGACCAGCGGCAGCCCGGTCTTGCGCGATGCTTCCAGCGCGCGCACCGCGCCGGCGAGCGTGCATTCGTCGGTGATCGCCAGCGCCGCGTACCCCTGCTGCTTCGCGCGCTCGAACAGTTCCAGCGCGCTCGACGCGCCGCGCCCGAAGCTGAAATGGCTCAGGCAATGCAGTTCGGCGTAGACGGGCAGGGCGTCGGCGTCGTTCGCCGCGCCGGCGGACGTCGTTTCCGGCCCGATCGATTCCAGCGCCAACCGCCGCAGCCGCGGCGCGCCCGGATGATCTTCCTGCCTCATGCGAACCAGCCGTGCAGCAGGAATGGCCCCGACTGCCCGGCGGGACAGAACACCCACGCCCGCTGCCCGGTCGACGTGCGCACGACGTAGTAGTCGCGCCGCACGTCGCCGCCGTCCCACCAGCCCGATTCGATGCGCTCGGGGCCGGCGAGCACCTGCGGCGCCGCGTCGCGCAGCGGGATCGGCCGCGGCAGCAGCCACGCCGGCCGCGGCAGCGGCGACGGCGGGTCGAGCCGGCCGCGCCACTGCCGCACCTTCTTCTGCGCGTGTTCGGGGCGCGGGTCGGCATGCGGCATCCACTGGTGCACCGCGTCGGCACCGAGCCGCGCCTGCAGGCGCGCCTGCAGCGCCGGCCAGTCCATCGCGCTCGCCGGGCGCGCTTCGAACAGGTCGCGGCCGCCGGGCACGAACGGCGGCAGTTCGGTCGCGCGCAGGCCGAGCGCGCGCACCGGCGCGGCGACCGCCTGCCGTTCCAGCGTCAGCTTCGCGAGGTCGAACAGCTTCGCCGGGTCGCGTTCGGGCTGCACCAGCCCGACGACCTGCGTGCTCGCCGGCCGCAGGTCGTGCTCGAACACCAGCTCGAAACGCTGCACGCCGCCGTCGCGGCCGGCGAGGTACGCGCACAGGTCGCCGAGCAGCCGCTTCAGCGGGAACAGCAGGCCGGTGCTGTAGCGGATCTCCTCGTCGAACTCGAAGCGCGCGTCGAACCGGTCGGGCGGCTGCCAGTACTCGCGCAGGTCGGGCGCGTCGCCCGTCATGCGGTCGAGCACGTCGAGCACCTCGCCGCCGAAGCGCCGCTGCAGCCCGGCGCGCGGCAGCGCGAACACCTGCCGCAGCCGGCGCAGGCCCATGTTCGCGAGCGCGGCGAGCGTGTCGTCGGGCAGCGGCGCGCAGTCGACCGGCAGCGCCTGCAGCGCGCGGCGCAGCGTGTGCGGGTCGGTCACCGCGATGCCGTCGCGATGCTTCGCCAGCGCCTGCGCGCCGAGCGGCGTCGGCGCGACCGCGAGCGTGTGCCGCAGGCCCAGGCCGCGCAGGTCGTCGCGCAGCCTGCGTTCGAACACCGGCCAAGGCCCGAACAGGCCGAGGCTCGCGCCGATCTCGAGCCACACCGTGTCGGCGCCGTCGCTGCAGACCTGTCCGGACCAGCGGTACGCCCACGCGGCGACGAGGCCGAGCAGGCGCGTCGCCTCCTCCTCGTCGAGGGTCTGCACCGCGAGGTGCGGACACAGCGCCTGCGCCGCCGCGAGTGGCTGGCCGGGCCGCACGCCGGCGTCGCGCGCCGCGTCGTTGGCGAGCGCGACCAGTCGCCGCTGCACCGGCCCTTCGACGAGCGCGAGCGGCGCGAGCGGATCGGTCTGGCGCCGGAGAGCGGCGTCGAGGGATCGCTGCGGCAGGTGCAGGGC